>JAVKIA010000004.1 GCA_031459715.1 Armatimonadota bacterium
CTTCCGGCGGTCTGTCCCGCTACCCCTCCTTTCCCCGCTCGGAACCGCCTTGGGCCGTAGGCCAAACGGCGGTAGACACCTGCTCCTTTGCTCTCTCCTGTAACACTCCCGCCGCGACTCGACGGACGAGCACCTTCACCGCGCCACCGGCACAGACTCGCTGCAGTGTGGTGGCTTCTGGCGGAAATCACAGCATTTTGTCGTACTATACGTCTGGCGTGCCCGTTCCCACGCTTTGATCGGCTTCGACATGTTCCGCCCGAATCCTTCCTCGCTCCGCCTTGTCCGGAGAGGCCCGGGCGGGCCCGGGCGACCGAGTCAGCGCCCTCCTGCCAGGGCCCGCTCCAGCAGCAGCACGGCGACGTAGTCGTCGTACTGTTCGGGCGGCACCTGGAGCGAGAGCGGAATCAGCCGCCGCCACCCCCGCGGCGGATGGTCCCGGAAGTAGCGGCGGCGGGCCTCGAGAGTGGTCCCGCGCTCCTGCACGGTCTCCACCCGGACAAGCCCGGAAAAGCGGCTCAGGGCCGCCAGTACGGCCTCCGAACCCGTCCCTCCTCCTACTATTATCCGGCCCACGCCGTACTGCTTCACCCACCCGGCCACCACCTCGGGCGCTTGCGACGCTGGCACGACCGTTCGGGCCAGCAGCTCGCCGGGCCGCCCAACCGCCAGGCCGCACTTCTGCCGGCCCGGGTCGACCGCAAGGACCACATCACTCACCGAAGGTGACCCAGAGAAGAAGGTGGGCATCGACGGGAACGCCGTCGCGACGGGCGGGGAGGAAGCGCCAGCGCAGCAGGCCCTGGCGCGCCGCCTGGTCGAGTTCCGGGTCGCCGGAGGAGATGAGGACCTCCACCTCGGCAACGGTGCCGTCGGCCAGGACGAGAAGCCGCACCCGGACTCGCCCGCGGACCGTCGCCTGGCCGGCCGCCATCCCTCCCGGGCCCGGTACGACCACAGCCCGCAGCACCGGGTGCAGCGGCGGCTGCTCCACCGGGACGGGAGGAGTGAGGACGGGCGAGGGTTCGCCGCGGGACGGTCCACCGGCGGCACCCGCCGGCGGCTGCGGCACCGGGGTCGACGGAGCGGGCGACGGAGCGTCCCGCGCCGGCGTCCCGGGGACGGGTTCCTCTGGCAGGGAGGCTGCGGAGGCAGGAGGCCCCCCAGCCCCCTCACCGGGACCGGCTCCTTCTCTTCCGGGAGGGGCCCCTCCCCCTTCCTGCGCAGCGGTCTGGGCCTTACCCTCTGCCTTCGCGGCGGCTCTCTCCCTCGGCTGAGACTGCGAGGCTTCAGGAGGTCCAGGTAAAGACCCTGCCGCTGTGGGGGGGGAGGTCGTCTGCCCCGAAAGTGCTGGCAGCGGTGGCGAGACCTGCGGTTGGACGGAGGGCGCCGGATGCGGCCGGGGAACCATTGCCTTCCCTGACAGGGTCGGCTTCGCCGGGCCAGCAGCCGGCCGCGGAGAAGGTGCGCGGGAGGGCTGCGGCGGGTGAGGGGCGTCCTGTTGTCGAGATTTCAGGAGTGCAGCCTGGAACTCGGGGTCGTCCTCATCGGCCGCAGACGGCCCGGGGATGCGGGGGTAGCCAGCCGCCGGGGAGGAGTCCCAGGGGGCGGGTGCGGGCCGCCGCCGCACCACGACTTCCGTGCCTGCCGCCAGGCCCGTCAGCAGGACAAGAGCGGCGACCGCCATCCTCCAGGGTACCCCGCGGTCTGTCATGGGTTCCGGCCAGCCTCTCCCCAGCCCTGTGCAATCACTGCGCTCACCGCCCTGATGCGAGCTGGACGAAGAAGGTCCTCCCCTGACCGGGATAGCCCCGCAGGGTCTCGTAGCGGGCGTCCAGCAGGTTGTCCACCCCGGCCAGCAGCAGGAGCGGGCCGAAGTTCCGCTCGTAGCGCAGGCCCACGGTCAGGTAGCCCGGAAGGGTCACGCGCGTCGCCGGGAAGGTGGAGGTGTCCAGGTCGTCGCGCGCCGAAGTGTAGTTCACCACGAGAGACGCCGCGCCTCCGGAGGGCCAGATCCGGCGGAGTACGGCTCCGGCCTGCCAGGGCGAGACGCGCAGCAACCGCAGCCCCGTCCCCCGGTCGACCCCATCGGTCCAGGTCAGGTTCCCCTGCACCGTCCATTCCTCGCCGATTCGCCATGCCGCCTCCGCCGAGACACCGGCGATGCGGGCCGAGCCGACGTTTTGCGGGTTGCAGCCGCCCACGATGAGGTTCCGGGCGTCGGTGGCAAACCCGTTGAGGCGCAGGAGCAGGCCCGGACGGGGGGCGGCCTCCAGGCCCAGGTCGGCAGCCCACGCCTCCTCTGGGCGCAGCGCGGGATTGCTGCACCCGGGGTAGCTAAGCTCGAAGAAAGTGGGGGGGCGGAAGGCCCGTCCCACGCTGCCGCGCACCCGTATCCGGTCAGTGAGGAGGTGGACGAACCCCAGCCGGGGGTTCACCTGCGCGCCGTGGGTCGGGTGGGCGTCGTAGCGCGCCCCCAGGCCCAGGTGCGTCTTCAGTCCCAGAACGGCGTCGTACTGCAGGTAGCCGGCCCAGGTGGCGGCATCGCCCTGGAATGCGGCAAAGGTGGAGGTGGAGCTGAAGGTGGTGCGCAGAAGCTCCAGCCCCCAGGTGAGGACGGCGCCGTCCGGGCGGCGGAGCACCCGCTGGAAGGCACCGCCCAGCGCCTCTCCGCGGTCGTCCGAGGAGAAGCCGGGCGAGGTAAACCCCAGTCGGTCCTCCAGCCACCACAGCCGCGCCCGCGTGGTCTGCGGGCCGGCCTCCTCCCAAGTCAGGGCCAGGAGCGAGCGCACATCGTCGAGGCGGTCTTCCGCCGTGGGGAAGAACGTCGGCCCTGGCAGGCCCGCTGCGCCCGCGGAGTGTCGCGCGATCAGGGTGAGGGTGCGCTGCGGGCCACCGGCGAGCTCCAGGTGCAGCGTCCCCGTCCAGCGGGTGGCGTCGCTGTTTGGCCGCTCGCCAGAGGTGCCCAGCACCTCTGCGCCGAGCGCGATCCGGCCCCCGGGCCAGACGCGTCCCAGGCGAAGACGCGCTCCGGCGCTCCCGAAGCTGCCGCCTCCCACGGAGTAGCCGGACCGCGCGGACGATCGCGTCCGCACCGAGATCACCCCGCCCAGCGCGTTCCCATAGATCGCGGAGTAGGACCCGCGCAGCACCTCTATCCGTTCCACCTCCGCGAGGGAGATGGTGCTCAGGTTGACCCCGAACTGGGCGGTGGCGTTCAGGGGCACGCCGTCGACCAGCACCAGCACCTGCTGTGGGGTGGAGCCGCGGATGGAGGCCTGGGTGAACCCACCGGGGCCACCGCCGGCGGCGCGGGTGGAGACCTCCGCCAGGAAGCGCAGGGCGTCGCCCAACGTGGCGAACCCCAGCCGGCGCAACTCCTCCCCGTCCAGGACGCTGACGAGGGCGGGCGTCGTGGTCGAGAGCTGGGGACGAAGGCCGGGGACGGTCACCTCCTCCCCCTCGAACGTGGGGACCTGGCCCCGGGCCGGGGCCACCAGGAAAAGCAAAATACCCACGACGGCAATCCCCGTGGGCACAGTACATAGAGCCATCGGACCCACTCCCCTTTCCGCGAAGGTGTGAGGGCCACGGCGGCAGGCAGGTCTTCTGGCTCCGGTTCATCGCGCGGCCGGCCTTCCCGGGCGGCAGGGTGATCGCCCTCGCCCAGTGGCCCCCTGGCCACACTCCCCGTTACAGCGGCGGGACCGCGCCGGATTCCCTGCGACCTCCGCAAGGCCTGCAGGTCACCGGCTTCCCTCTTCCGACGGAGCGGCGCTCCGTCAACCTGCGCCGTTCACTGGGGTATTCCCGGCCGGGTGGCCGATTCCTCCCGGGGAGTTATCTCAGCGTGGATGTGGCGCATCACCGTGCCCGTTGACGACTTGCCCGTAGGGAACCGCCTCGCCTGGGTCAGATGCGCGGGCGGAAAGAGACGCGCAGGGGGCCGACGGTGTATACGTCCTGCGTCACCACCACGTCCACACGAACTGGGCGGCGGGCCTGGGTGATGGCGCTCACCACGCGGCGCAGGGCGTCCAGCTCCGTCTCCACCAGCGGGGGGTCGGTGATGCGGGCGAACGGCGGCGAGAGGACCTCGCGGCGGGCGGCGGGGGCAGACTGGTCGAGCAGTTCCAGCAACTGTCGCCCCACCTCGTCACGGGAGCGCCGACCGTCGACCTGACCCGACCCCAGCACCCGGCCCCGCGGGAAGACCAGCCGGTTGTCCACCAGTTGAACCGAGACCTCCAGGGGCTCGCCCACCAGGGTGTTCTCGTTGGCCACGATGCGCACCACGGTCTCCCCTGGGTGCTGCTTGACCAGCTCCGCCACCTGGTCCCAGGTCAGGGCGGGAGGAAAGAGGCGCAGCACCGACCCCGTCGTCCCGTCGACGCCGATGCCGCTGGCCAGCGCCTGGTCCACCGCGCGCAGGCGCAGCGTGTCCACCTCTACCGCCACCTGTACCAGGGGGAGGCGGGCGTCGATGATCCCCCGCAGCACCTCCTGGTTGCGCAGGTAAGCTATGTCTCCCTGCTTCAACTGCTTCAGCCGACTCTCCGCCCCCCGGATTTCCCCCTGCAGGCTGTCGAGCTGGGCCTGGAGGCTGCGGAACTGGAAGAGCGCCTGGCGGGCGTCCTGCGAGACCAGCAGCACCGCGGCCACGGTGAGGACGGTGATGAGCATGCCGGTGGCCACAGTGATGATCTGGGCGGTGTGGCGGGGGCGCAATCCGAGGAGGGTGAGCCGGCGCCGCCCGATGGCCCGGCCGACCAGGTTTCCCACGAAGGCGATCCCCCCGCTAACCAGGATGAGCAGGGGAACCAGGATGATGCCGAACTCCATCAGCGGGAGACCAGCAGGCGGCCGAGCAGCCGCAGGTAGGCGATGACCTCTCGCGGTGAGAGTTTGCTGCGCCCGGTGGCGCGGTCGGTGAAGGTGTAGCCCACCTCCACCACGGTCAGCCCGGGGTTGCGCGCCAGGATCTCCAGCAGGATCTTGAACCCCAGGCCCCAGTAGTCGCCGGCGAGCACCTCACGGCGTGCGGCGAAGTAGCCCGAGAGCGGGTCGCGCACAGCCAGGCGCAGGAGGAGGCGTGCTCCGGCCGTCGCCACCATGCTGGCCAGGCGCCGCCAGGCGGGCCACCGCTGGATCCTCCCGCCCGGCACGTAGCGCGAGGCCACCGCCAGATCCGCGCCTCTCTGCACCGCCGCCACCAGGGCCGGCAGGACCTCCGGAGGGTGGGAGCCGTCGCAGTCCATCACCGCGACCACCGGCGCGGAGGCGACCGCCGCTCCCGCCAGCACCGCCGAGGCCAGCCCCGCCTTCCCCGGCCGGCGGATCACACGTATGGGCACGGGACCATCCGCGGCCAGGGCCGCGGCCACCTCCGCCGTCCCGTCGGGGGAGGCGTCGTCCACGACGATCACCTCCAGGTCCATCACCGGGACCAGCGGACGCAGGGCGGCCACCAGCCGGGGCAGGGCCTCTCGCTCGTTGTAGGTGGGCAGGATCAGGGCGGTCCGGGCCGTCATGGCGAGGCGCACGGAAGGGGCTGCGCCGTCCGCAGCACAAGCAGCTCGCCCCTCGATGCCATCGGTACCAGCTCCCCGGCAAAGGCCCGCCGCGCCCAGCGGTCGTAGTCGCCGCGCTCGAGTACCAGGAAGGCGCGTCCCGGGCCGCACAGTGCCCGCCGGGCTTCCGCCTCGCGAGGCGCGACCCACCGGACCGGGTGCCCGCTGTAGAAGACCAGGGAGGCCCGATCGCTCAGGCCGGCAGCGACGATGCGGTCACCCGGCTGGATCCGGGCCCCCAGTACCAGGGCCAGCGGCTTCATCGGCTTGAGGGTCTCCGCCGCAGGGAGGACGACGAAGACCAGGACCCCCAGGGTGACCGCCATGGTGGTAACCAGGGCGGCCAGAGCAGGCGCGTGCCTCCGCCAGGCCATCAACCCCGCTGCCACCGCCACGCCCCCGACCACCGGGAGGGCCAGCAGGCGGAGCTGCAGCCGCAAGGAGGCGTAATGCGCCGGTGATTGCCGCGCGCCCAGCACTGCCACAGCCACGACCAGAAACCCGGCAACGGACAGCAGCACCGCGCCGCTCCAGCGCAGGAGGCCATCGGCCCGGGGGTCGCCCTCCCACAGCGCAGCAGCACACAGGCGGGCGACGGCGACGGCGGCCACCGGCAGGAGAGGGAGGATGTAGTTAGGCAGCTTCGTACCCGCGGCGGAGTAGAACAGGAGCACAGTCCCCATCCACAGCAGCAGGAGGAGGCTGCTGTCCTTCTGGCGGGCCCTCCGCCAGTGGTAGACGCAGGCTGAGGGCAGCAGCGCGCTCCAGGGAAAGGCGCCGGCGGCCAGCACGGGCAGGTAGTAGTACCAAGGCCCGGGCTGGTTCTCCACGACGCCGAAGAAGCGGGTGAACAGGTAATAGCCCACCGCCGTGCGCAGGAACGCCCGGCCGTGGAGGGCGGTCTCGATGCCGTACCAGGAGAGGCCGATCAGGCCGTAGAGGAGCAGGCCCTCCCAGGGAAGCTCCCGCAGGCGCTCCCGAAGCCTTCCCCGCACCAGCCACCAGATCCCCAGCGCCATCCCCGGCAGCAGCAGGGCGATCGGACCTTTGGTCAGCGTCCCCAGGCCAGCCCAGACGAACAACCAGCGGTAGGCGCTCCTCCGATCCGGCCCGCTCCTGGCCTGCTCCGCCGCCACCGCCATCGAGAGTGCCAGAAGCATGAAGACCACAAGCGGGACGTCGAAGACGGCCATGCGGGACAGCAGGAAGTACTCCAGCATGGTCATCAGGATCAGCCCGGCCAGCAGCCCCGTGCGCAGGTCATAAAACCGGCGGGCAAGCAGCACGGTAACGAGCACGCCGGAGGCCCCAAAGAGCGCCGACCAGATCCGCGCGGTGAACTCCGTGAAACCAAACAGAGCACCGGTGGCGGCAACCAGCCACATATACAGAGGCGGGTGGACGAACCAGGGTGCGCCGTTGCTGTACAGGGTGAAGGGATCTCCCCGCTGGACGATGGCGCGGGCCACCTCGGTGTATTTCGCCTCGTCCTGGTCCCACAGGCTCCCCTGCCCCAGGGCAACAGTGAAGAAGGCCAGGGCGGCCGCCGCCAGCAGCAGGGGAGCAGCCCGCTCCGGCAGCCGGACGGTCAGCGCACCCGCCACAGGAGGGCACCCCCCAGCGAGGCCAGCAATAGGTTGGGCGTCCACGCGGCCAGCAGGGGCGGCAGGCGACCGGTCTGGCCCAGGGCAAGTGTGGCGTTGGTCAGCAGGTAGTAAATCAGGATGATCAGCACGGTCAGGCCCAGGCCGATGGAGGGCCCGCCGCGGTGCGGACGCAGCCCCAGGGGGATGGCCAGGAGGGCAAAGGGCAGGCTGCTGCTGGGCAGCGCCATCCGGGCGTGCATCCACACCAGGTACTCGACGACGACCTCCCCCGTACGCCGCAGGACGGCGATATAGGCGCGCAGCTCCCGGATGGTCATCTGCGAGGGGTCTTTGTGCTGGGCCAGGATCTCCCGCGGCGTGCGCCGGATCTGGGCCTCCAGGCGGTGGAAGCTCATCTCCACCGGTGGGCTCGCCGAAAGCAGGTGGACGGTCCCCTCCTCGAACTCCCACCGGCCGCCGCTGTAGCGGGCCCGCCTGGCCTCGATGACCCGGACCAGGCGCTCCGCCTCGAACTGGTTGACCACCAGCCCTTCCAGGACCTCGCCGCCCCCGGCCATGCGGCGGGCGTAGTAGACGGAGACGCGGGAGCCTTCCACCTCGCGGAAGAGGACGTAGCCGCGTGGAGACGGGGGCTGCCTGGTGGCGCGGCTTATCTCCTGGGCGAAGCGATCCTCCGCCAGGGGTACCGTCCACTCGCCAAGCACCGCTCCCCCTACCGCCACCAGCGCCGCCACCACCAGGACCGGCAGGCTCATCCTTCCCAGGCTGATCCCTCCTGTGCGCATGGCCACCACCTCGTTGTGCTCTGAGAGGCGGCCCGCGGTCATCAGCACCGCCAGCAGCAGGGCCATGGGCAGGGAGGCCACGGCCAGGTTGGGCAGCCGCAGCAGGAGCAGCCGCAGGACGGTGGGGAGGGCGATGTGCTGGCTGACGGCGATCCGCACCAGCCCGAAGATGTCGTTCACCGCCAGCAGGACGGTGAACAGGCCCACCCCAAAGAGGAAGAGGCCCAGCACCTGCTTCAGGATGTACCGATCCAGGATGGAGATCACAGCTGGAAGGTCTCTCCCAGGTAGAAGCGCCGTGCCTCCTCGCTCTCCATGATCTCCCGCGCTGTACCCGCCAGGAGGACGGAGCCCTGGTGGATGATCATGGAGCGGTCGGTGATGGCCAGGGTCTCCCGCACGTTGTGGTCGGTGACCACCACACCCAGGCCGCGGGCCCGCAGACCGCGCACCACCTCCTGGAGCTCCGACACGGACTTGGGGTCGATTCCGGTAAACGGCTCGTCCAGCAGGATGTAGGACGGCTCCATGGCCATGACCCGGGCGATCTCCACGCGCCGCCGCTCCCCTCCGGAAAGGGAGACTCCCACCTGGCGGCGCAGGTGGGTGAGGCCGAACTCCACCAGCAGCCGCTCCACCGTCTCCCGCCGCGCGGCGCGCGGCCGCCCGGCGGCCTCCAGGACGATGAGGATGTTCTCCTCCACGGTGAGCCCGCGGAAGATCGAGGGCTCCTGGGCCAGGTAGCCGATGCCCAGGCGCGCCCGCCTGTGCACGGGCAGGTGAGTCAGCTCCAGACCGTCCAGCCAGACCTCCCCGGCATTGGGCCGTACCAGGCCTACCATCATGTAAAAGGTCGTGGTCTTCCCGGCGCCGTTGGGCCCCAGCAGGCCGATGATCTCACCCCGCTCCACCTCCAGCGTCACGCCGTTGACCACGGTGCGCGCCCCGTACCGTTTGACCAGGTTGCGTGTCCGCAGCACGGCCGACCACTCCCCGGGGTTACTGCCCCGGCCCGCCCAGAGTCAGACGGGGACCGCCGGTTGCGGTCACCCGCCGCGCCCGCAGCTCCACTCTCACCACCTCGGCGGTCAGGGTATGGGAGCCGCGGCGCACCACCACCCCGCCGCTCAGGGTGACCACTCCGGCACGCCCGTCCGCTACCGCCAGCGGCGCGCGCGCCAGCAGCTCCCCGGCGGTGAGGCGGACGTCGTCCACAGCCGTCGCCCGCTCCTCCGCAAGGCGGGCCTCTACCCTACCCGCCTGCAGGCGCCCCTCCGGAAGGGTGAGGTCCGCGTCCCCGGCGGCGGTCCCCACCTCCGCCGCCGCGTCAAACTCCAGCCGCCGCCCTGCCAGCCGCATTTGCCCGAAGGTGAGGAGGGGACTGCCCTCGGCCATCACCCGCCTCCTGGCCAGGTCCACCTCGATCCGCCCCGCCGTCAGACGCACCAGGTCGGCGCCGCGCTGCGCGGTCACCTCCACGCCCTCCTCAGCCACGACAAGGTTGCTCCGCAGCCAGGCTGCGGTACGGGACGCCCGCAGGACCAGCGTCTCCTGCCGCAGGACCACGCCGCCGGACGCTTCCACCAAACCCCGCCGCTCATCGTAGCGAACCTCCGGGGCCTCCAGCCTGGCCGGGCCCCAGGCCACTACCACCGGGAAGCCTCGCAGGAGCCAGGTGCCGGCAGCACGGTCGTACTCGGCGTACGAGGCGCCGGTGACCTCTACGGGCGGTCCTCCCTGGGCCGCGGCGGGCTGGCCTGCGGCAAACGGCGCCCTCGCCGCAGCAGAGGGGCTGGCGGCACAGGTCAGGGTGGCCGCGAGCACCAGGGTGGCGGCCAGGGCCAGGGTGCCAGTGAGGGTCAGGGCCGCACCCGGGAGTGGAGCAGCGGCCACAGCGGTGCGCGACGAGACTGCGGGGGCGGGGAAAGGGCGACCGCGCACAGCTACTCCCGCACAGTCACGCGGATGTTCCCGCTCAGCCTGGCCCTGCGTAGCTCGATGTCGCTCTCCAGGCGGTCGGCGCGGACGGTAATCCGGTCCTGCACCAGCACCACGCCGCCGGTCGCCACTAGGAGGCGGCGAGCGGGCAACCACTGCACGCGCCCCGCCGCCAGAGACCGTCCCTGGGCACGGGCGCGTACCTCGCCCCACAGCGTCAGTACCTGCGCCCCAATAGAGAAGACGGCGCTGGCCGCGGCAACCGTCAGCACCGCCCTGCCCCGCTCGTAAAATGTTCCGTCCACGCCCTCCAGCCGCACCTCCTGTCGGGCGGCATCCGTCTCCAGAGTCCTGGCCCGCAGCTCCCACCGGATAGTGCCCGCCGCATCACCTCCGGTGAGGCGGCCGCCCACAACGGAGACCTCCGGCGGGGCAGTTTCAGAGGTGGGCGCGGGCGCACCGCGTACCGAGCCAGGCGCAGGCGTGGAAACAGGCGCAGGTGGGGAGGCGCCGGACGACGGGCCGGGATCGCCGGCGGACCCTCCGCGGCCCAGCCAGGTCAGGCCGGCCAGCCCCAGCACGGCGACCACCGCTGCGGCCGTCCACCACCTCACGCGCATCTGTGCCGGGGCTCCGTCTCCCCGCCTGAGCCGGCTCGTCGCCCTCTCCCCGCAGTCGTCAGATCGTCTGTATGGTACTCGAGCCCTCTCTGCCCAGCAAGCGCGCCAGGCGGAGGACCTCTGCTGCGGCGCGCTCCGCAGCGCCACCGTCCGCCAGCCCCAGGCGAAGCGCCCGCAGCTCCTCCTGCTGGCGGGTGCGCCGCGGCGTATCCGCCAGCCAGTCCGCTAGCGTCGCGGCCAGACGTCGGGGCGTCAGAGCGTCCTGCAGCAGCTCCGGCATCACCTCCCGTCCGGCCAGGAGGGAAGGCAGGCCGGCCCACTGCACAGCTGCGATCCGCCTGGCTATCCAGTAGTCCAGGCGGGAGGTCTTGTAGATGACGACGCCGGGGATGCCCAGGCAGAGCGCTTCCAGCGTGGCGGTCCCTGAGGCGATCACAGCGAAGTCGGAGGAGGCCAGGGCGTCGTATCCCGCCTGCGTCCCGCCCTCCACGACGGTGACTTGAAGACCCGCAGGCCGCAGCGCGGCTTCTACCTGCGTCCTGTAGTGGGGCGCGGCCAGCAGGAGGACAGCACGCAGCGCAGGGAGGCGCGCCCGAACGGAGGCCAGGGCGCCGGCGATGACGGGGAGGTGGCGGCGCAGCTCCTGGCGGCGGCTTCCTGGCAGAAGCGCCAGCAGCGGCGCCTGCAGGGGAATCCCCAGGCGACTGCGGACTACCTCGGGCGGTGCAGACGGCCGGACGCGGTCAACGGCGGGATGGCCGACGTAGCGGACGTCGGCGCCCGCCGCGCGGTACGCCTGGGCCTCGAAGGGAAAGGCCGCCAGCAGGCGCAGGCCCAGCTTGGCCACCCCACAGGCCCGCCGCCCTCGCCGTGTGGAGACCATGGGTGGCAGGAAGTAGGCGACGGGCACCCTGCCCTGAAGGCGACGGGCCAGGGCCAGGTTGAAACCGGGGAAGTCGATCAGGACCACCGCCCGGGGAGCGGCGGCGGCGATCGCCCGATGCACCCGGGAGAGCCGGGCCAGAAAGGCCGGCAGGCGAGGGAGCACCTCCAGCCACCCCACCACGCCCCACCCGGAGCTGTCCAGCAGCAGGCGCGCGCCCGCCGCAGCCATCCTCGGCCCTCCCACCGCTGGCAGATCCACATCGGGACGGAAGCGGCGCAGAGCGGCGACCAGGTCAGCCCCGTAGATGTCTCCCGAGACCTCTCCCGCCACCAGGAAGATACGGGGCCCCACTGCGGCCATGGACTGCCCTGGGACAGTGTGACCGCTCACCTCTGCCTGGGGCCCAGGGGGAACGAGGGCCCGCTCACTCGGCGCCCGACGCCCAGCGAACCACGCCGCGCGGCCGCTCGCGGGCGGCGCGGAGGAAGGCCACCAGCTCCCCCACCAGCGGGTGATCGCCCAGCTCGGCCTGCAACCGCTCCAGCGCCTGACCCAATCCCAGCGCGGACTGGTACAGGATGCGAAATGCCCGGCGCAGCACGGCGCGGTCGCCCGCACTGATTCCCTGCCGCTGCAGGCCGACGCGGTTCAGACTGCGGCAGCGCGCGGGACGCCCTTCCGCCAGCATGAACGGCGGGCAGTCCTGGCGCAGCAGGCTGAATCCGCCGATCATGGCCAGGCGGCCGATGTGCACGAACTGGTGGATCCCGGTCATCCCGCCGATGTACGCGCCGTCGTCCACCTGCACGTGCCCGGCCATCTGCACGCCGTTGACCACCACAACCCGATCCCCCAGACGGCAGTTGTGCCCGATGTGGGCGGAGCACATGATGAGGCACTCGTTGCCCACCACGGTGGCCGCACCCTCCCCGGTGGCCCGGCTGATGTTCACGTACTCCCGGATGCGGTTGCGGTCGCCGATCACCAGGTAGCTGCGCTCGCCCTGGAAGTGCCGGTCCTGCGGAATGGTGCCCAGGGTGGCACCGCTGGAGATCTCGTTGTCCATCCCGATGCGCACCCCGTCCTCGATGACCACGTGGGGGCCGATGCGGGTCCCCGGGCCGACGACCACGTCGCTGCCGACCACGGCGTAGGGCCCTACCACCACGCCGGGGTGCAGGCGGGCGCCGGGATGGACCACGGCGGTCGGGTGCACCTCCACCGAGTCCCGAGCATGATCCCTTCCCCGGGGGGTGCTCATAGTGAGTGCAACCCCATCACCGCGCCTCCCCCGGCCGTGGCCCCAGCGGCGAGGCCTCTACGGCGAACACGCTGATCCCCGCCTCCTCCGCACGGGCGGCCAGCCGCAGCCGCTCCAGGACGATGGTGCGGAAGGCCTCCACCGCCAGCACCCGTGCCCGTCCCGCCCGCATCACCTCCACGGTTTCCGGACCCACGGTGGGAAGATCGAAGCGGGGGTCTTGCTGCGGCCGGCTCACCTTCACCACTACTGCGCCCGGTGCCATGGCCGTGCCCCGCCGGATGGCGGCATCGGTCCCCTCCGCCGCCTCCACGGCCAGGATCGCCCCGTGCTTGAGAACCACGGTCTGGCCCACTTCGTGGGCCGCCAGTGCACGGCCCACGGCCAGGCCGATGCGCACGTCGCGCTCTTCCGCAGGGCTAAGTGGGGTGCCGGCCAGCAGCCCGGGCGGGGCCACAAGGTCGGGGACGTAGGCGAGCTGGTCCAGGACGCGGATCCCCTGCGCGGCCAGGCGGCGGGCCAGGGCGTCCAGGATCTGCTGGTCACCCCGTTCCGGCAGTCGCTCCAGGAACCCGCGCAGGTCGGACCCGGAGGCGAGCAGCCGCGCCACCATCTCTCCGCGGCGAAACCGCCCGGCCAGCAGTACCTCGCGCACTGCATGCCGGTGCCACAGGGCCTCCAGCTCCTCCCACTGCTCCGGGGCCAGCCTGGCGAAGACGTGGGCCAGGTGCTCCAGAGCCGGAGTCTCCCCCGCCATCTGCACGCAGACGAGGCGGCGGCCCCGCGCCCGCACCGCCCTGGCCAGCACCTCTGGCAGGCGCCCCTCGCCCGCCAGCAGTCCCACGGCACCGCGCAGTGCCTCCCCACCGCCTGGGGCGGCCCTGGGGAATCGTCTCTGGGGCCGGGCCGCGGTCACCTCTCGCCGACCAGCGGCTCCGCGGAGGGTGCGGGCGCCACCTGTTCCTCCGGCAGGAGGGCAGTCGCCGTCTCTTCCCGGGGAAGGGCAAACGCGATCTCCGCTTCTGCCGCCACCTCCTCCCCCACCCGGGCCACTCCCCAGACCTTTCCCAGCCGCCCGCGCAGGGCCCGCACCTCCACCTCGATGCGCAGGGTGTCGCCGGGTACCACCGGGCGGCGGAAACGACAGCGGTCGATCCCGGCCAGGTAGGCCAGGTGCCCGCGCAGGCGGGGGACGTTGAGGATCAGGCACGCCGCCACCTGGGCCATCGCCTCCACCACCAGCACCCCCGGCATAACCGGATAGCCCGGGATGTGACCGGCGAAGAAGGGTTCGTTGACGGTCACGTTCTTGATGCCGACGATGCGCCGCTCCTCCATCTCCACGATCCGGTCCACGAGGAGAAAGGGGTAGCGGTGGGGCAGGATGGCAAGGATCTGCTCAAGGCTCAGTGCGGGCATTTCTCTCCCCCCAGCGGCGCGCAATCTCCCGGGCCAGGGCCACGTGCAAGGCGTGGCCTCCGCGGACGACCTCCACGTATCCATGCAGGCGAGCACCCAGCAGGGCCAGGTCCCCCAGCAGGTCGAGGATCTTGTGCCGGACCGGCTCGTCGGCGAACCGGGGCGGGTTCAGGTAGCCGCCCGCGGCAATGACCAGGACGTTCCCCGGCCCGGCCCCCCGAGCCAGTCCCGCGGCGCGCAGCGTCGCGGCTTCGTCAACAAATCCCCAGGTCCGCGCCGGAGCAATCGCGGTGGCGAACACCGAGAGGTCGGCGGTGGCCACCTGACGGCCCAGGGGCGGCGGCAGGTCCACGATGTAGCGGACGCGGAGCTCGCCGCCCGCCCGGGTGACGGCGCGGGCATCCCCGACCGTCACCTCCACCTCGCCGAGTTCGATCACCCGGGCAGGCTCTTCCTGCTCCACGATGCCGGCCCCGGCCAGCGCCTCCACGTACCCGGCCGCGCTGCCGTCGAGGGCAGGCAGCTCCGGCCCTTCCACCTCCACCTGCAGGTTGTCGATGCAAAGACCCGCCGCCGCCGCCAGCAGGTGCTCCACGGAGGCCACGGTCACGCCGTCTCCCAGGGTGACCCCGCGGCGCGTGCTGCGCACGTTCTCCAGTGTCGCCCGAAGGGCGCCAGGGCCGAGGTCGCAGCGGGAGAAGATGACACCCGCACCGGGAGGCGCGCCCAGAAGGCGCACGCGTACCGCCGCGCCGCTGTGTACCCCCACGCCACTTAGGGAGACGGCTCTAGTGATGGTGCGCTGGCGGATGGGCATCCTCCCCCGGGCGATGCTACTCCTTCGGTCGCAGCAGGAGGCGCACAGGGTAATAGGAGCCGGCCGCGGGCATGGTAACGACGCCGACCTGCACGCTCTGCCCAGCCGGCACGGTGAGGGTACCAAGGACGCGCTCCTCGCCCGGCCGGTAGATGGCGATCTCCACCGGGCGGCCATCCACCAGGAAGGTTCCGCGCGCCGGACCGCCGGCGGCGACGGCCACCAGCTCCGCCTGCACCTCGGTCGGCCCGCCGGCCACTGTGAGCAGCAGGCGGTAGACGACGCCGTAGTCTCCCACCAGCGGCTCGGCCGTGCGCACGTCCTGCAGTCCGGCCGCCGCCCCCAGGTCCACCAGGGGCACCGGCCCGCCCAGCTCCACCCGTCGATGGACGGTCACCGTGGGCAAGGGGAAGACGCCCCGGGGATGGGGGTAGGCCACCTGGTACACGGGCAGGGGGACCGTGCCCTCCAGCAGCCAGGGGAGGCGGACTTGCACCCGGACCTCGAGCTCCTCTCCCCGCAGCAACTGGAGCTGCAGGATACCCGAGACCAGCTGCCGGGGAGCCATCGTCTGGACGGTGAAGGCATAGGCGGAGTTTGGCGGAACCTCCAGCACGTAGCCCCGGCCGGCAGCCAGGTTCCGCAGGAAGCGCGCCGCGGCGGCATGCCCCACAAACAGAGAATCGGGGGAGGGACCGGCCAGGCCACTGATCAGCAGCATCTCTGAGGGCTGCGTGCTGCGGTTCCACAGCATAACGGAGAGGATGCGAGGGCACGCCGGGGTCCCGTTCATGTGGTGGTAGAGCAGGCGGATCGGGTGGCGCGCGTCTACCGCTTCGGAGAAGAGGATCCCGTCGGCGTCCACGACCTCGGGTCGGTTGCTCACTAACAGCAGTGCCGGATCCGCCACCTGCACCCGTTCCCGCAGCACAACCACGCGCGCCACCCCGTCCACCGGCAGCGCATATGGGCTGCGTACCACCACCGGGACGGCCAGCTCCACCCGGTCGGCGTCCGCGGCCATCCCCTCCAGGGACGGGAAGGGACCCACGGCCAGCGTGGCCCCGGGCCCCCGGCGCACCACCTGGTCGATGCGCCGCCGTACCGCCTCCCTGATCAGTGCCGCATCCGTCAGGTCGCCGCTGACCCGTACCGTAACCTCCTCGGGGATGGTTCCGGCAAGCGGTCGCACCACCACCGGCAGCAAGACCCGCCCTCCTCCCACGGCCACCGGCACCACCGTGGAGCCCACCGCACGGGCCTCCACCACCACAGTGCCTCCTTCCACCCGCACAGAAGCGATGCGCCGGTCGAAAGGCCCAAGCCTCACCGCTCCCGGGAGGAAGGCCTGGACGGAGACGCTTGCCCTCTCTCCGGGCGAAAGCCGCAGCAGCGGCGGAAACAGACGGACGGTGTTGCGGGCCAGGGCCTGCTGCAGCCGCGCCGCCCACTGCGCGGCCAGCGCCTCCGGGGTGGTCCGGTTGAGCCGCGCCAGCTCTCCGTCGGCAGTGACCAGGTGCCGCTCGTTCACCAGCAGGTCCGCGGCTCCGGGACGGGGGCGCACGGCGACGGTGTATGGGCCCCCCGCCGCTACCAGCGCGCCGAGTCGGCGCACCACTTCCGCCGCCCGCAGCGCCGCCCCCGGCCCGCGCACCCGTAGCACCACCACCTCCTGCAGGACGACCGCCACCGCAGGCTCCGCACCGGTCTGCGGGAGCAGACGCACCGGAGCCTCCGCCCTCCCCCCGGCGGCGAGGAGGGTGAGGCTCACCGTGCAGGCCAGGAGGGTCGTCAGAGGCAGCCGCAGGGACAGCATCACCGCTTCGAGCGGGAGCGCGCGCGCCGGGTCGCCAGCTCAGCCAGGCGCCGTTGCAGCGCCTCAAATCCGGCGAAAAGCTCGGGCAGCCGCCGCAGGTATGCCTGCACCCGCAGCTCCTGCCGGTGCGGCCAGGCCGGGAAGCCGGAGACGACCTGCCGCGCGGGGATGTTCTTGGTCACCCCGGCCTGAGCCAGCACCGTGGCTCCGGCGCCGATGCGGGTGTGGTCCCGCACTCCCACCTGCCCGGCCAGGACAGCGCCGTCCTCCACGGTCACGCTGCCGGCCAGGCCCACCTGGCCGGCGATCAGCACCCCGCGGCCGATGCGCACGTTGTGGGCCACCTGCACCAGGTTGTCGATCTTGGTGCGCGCCCCGATGCGCGTCTCCCCCAGGGTGCCCCGGTCCACCGCGGTGTTGGCTCCGATCTCCACGTCGTCCTCAATGACCACCCGGCCCAGGTGAGGGATCTTCACCGGCCCGCTCTCGCCCTGCGCATAGCCAAACCCGTCGCTACCCACCACCACCCCCGGGTGAAGGATGACGCGGTGGCCGAGGACGCAGCCGGCGCGCACGGTCACCTGGGGACCGAGGATACAGTCCTCCCCCACACGCGCGTCGCTCTCCACCACGGTTCCGGCCAGCAGCGCGCTGCGCGCCCCCACGCGCGCCCGATCGCCAAGCACCACGTGCGGCCCCACGTGCACGCCGTCCCCCAGGACGACATCGGTCCCCAGCACCGCGGTGGGATGGACTCCCGGAGGATAGGCAGGCGCGGGGGAGAAGAGGGCCAGCAGGCGGGCAAAGGCCAGGCGGGCGTTAGCCGCGCGGATCGCCGGCTTTCGCCCGGGAGGCAGCTCCGCAGGGAGGAGGACGGCGGCAGCGGCGCTGGCCTCGGCCGCGCGCAGGGCGTCGGCATCAGCGGCGTAGACGATGGTCCCCGGGCTCGCCGCCTCGGGCTCCCCCACCCCGCTGATCTCCACGGCGGGGTCGCCGGCCAGAGTACCGCCCAGGTGAGTGGCCAGGTCGCCCAGTCTCATCGCCGGTCACCGCAGTCTGGCGATCACCTCTTCGGTGATGTCGACGGTACGGCCGGGGAGAGCGTACACCACGGGGCTCTTCACCAGCACGGCGCCCCGCAGCCCTCGCTCCCGAACTATCTGGCCCACCACGTCGCGGATCTCCTTGTTCAGCCGGTCCTCCAGCTCCCCCTTCAGCTGCGCCAGCTCCCGCAGGTACTGGTTGCGCCGCGCCTCCAGATCCGCGGGGGAGAGCTGCCCTGCTAGCAGCTGCAGATCCAGGGCCATGGCCTTCTCTCGCTCGTCCAGCTGTCGCTGGTAGGAGAGCGCCCGAACGCTCTCGTTGAGGATGCGGTTTGTGTCTACGAGGGCGAGCCTGCCCCCGCCGCAGGCAGCCAGCCCCACGGCGGCCGAAAGCAGGAGCACCATGGCCGTGACCATCGAGGTGCGGCGCCGCGCAGGCACGGTCCTACCGCTTCAGCCGGGCGAGCACCTCGGTGGTGAGGTCCTCGCCCGTCAGGTTGCTCAGGTAGCGGGTCAGCACTACATCGAAGCCCCGGGCGGCAGCCAGGGCGGCCACCTCGATCTTCACGTCGGAGAGGATCACGTCCTCCAGGCGGGAGCGCTGCTCGGTGAGCGCCTGCCGCTCTGCCAGGAGCTGCTGCTCCCGCTCCCGCAGCCCCTCCGCATACCGGTTCTGGGCGGCGGCCAGCTGGCCTTCGGCCAGGCTGAGCAGGCGGCGACGGAAGGCCTCCAGCTGCGCCTCGAAGGCCCGCTGCCTGGCCGTCATCAGGCGTCGTGTCCCGGCCTCCAGCTCCTGCCTCTTTGCCTCCACCATCCGGGCGAACTCTCGCTCCGCCTCCCGCTGCGCCCTGGCCAGCCGGCCGTTGGCCTCGGCCACGCGGGCCTTCTCGAAGTCGCGCAGGATCACCTCCACCAGCTCAGCCCTGGCGCGGACCTTGGCATCCCGCTCTGTGAGCAGCCGGTCCAGCTCTTCCGTGAGCTGGCGCAGCTCCTCCTCCGAGGCCACGCCGATGACGGCCGCCTTCAGCCGCAGGTTGGCGATGGGGAAGCGGTACTCGTCCAGGACCTCGGCCTCATAGCGGCGCAGCTCGGCACGCAGCTCCGCCGCCCGGGCCTCCACCGCCTGTTTCAACTCCGCGTGTATCTGCGCGCGCAGCCGCTCCAGCTTCGCCGTCTGCTCCTCTCGCAGGGAAGCGGCGTAGCGCTCCAGGGCGGCCTCCTGCCGCTGCCGCAGGGAAGCCATCTCCGCCTGGAACTCCGCCTCCAGGCGCTTGGCCTGGGTGCGCAGCTGCGCCTCCAGGCGGTCCTGCAAAAGCGGCGGAGCCTGCGGCGGGACGGCGAGCTGCGCCTCCAGGTCGGCCAGCTTTGTATTCAGGGCGTCCAGCTCCGGCCAGCGTGGATGCGCCCGTGCCACCCGGTCCACGTCCACGACGCCCACACGCAGCCCCCCCCTGCCTGTGGGCGTCGGCTGCGGCCGGACCGCCGCGCCCTGAGGCCGACAGCCAGCCGCCCCCAGGAACGCCAGGAGCAGGAACACGGAGAGGCGCCGGAGCATGCGGCTACTTGCCCGCCACCTTCTGGATCACCTGATCGGTGAGATCCACCCCGCCGAAGAGCACCACCGAGCGCTCCAGGACAATGGCCACCCCCTGCGCCCTGGCTACCTCCTCGATCGCCGCGCGGATCTCCCGGTCCAGGCCACCGAACAGCTCCTGGCGCTTGGCCAGCACCTGCTGCTGCAGCTGCCGGTCCAGCAGCTGCCGCTGCTCCGCCGTCATCCCCTTGGATCGCTCCCGGAACTCCCGCTGCTTGGCCGCAAAGAACTCCTGCAGGGCGCGCTCGGAGGCCGCCCGCCGCGGGTGCGCGTCCAGCGCCCGCTGCATGTCCACGATGCCGATGGCGAAGCTCTGGCCGAAGGCGGGCACTCCACCTCGGGACAGCGTCCACACCACGGCCGCGACCAGCAGCAGCACTCCCCCGCCGAGGGCGAACCACCAGCTCCGCCGCAGCGTCCGTACGCCATCCAGCCGCGTCCTCACCTTTCTCCCTCCCTCCTGGGCCGCCGGTAACTACCGGCGGTCAAACACTCCAATTGTAGCCGCCGTCAAGGCCGGCCGCAGCTACAGGTTGCTGATCAGGCGCACCCAGTACTCGCCCCCCGACCTGCCGACAATCTCGCCGGAGAGGAATTCGGTGAAGCGGTATCGCACGCTCCCCTCCACCTGCTGGGCCGGCAGCAGGTATGCCAGGCGCACGCTCACATCCGGCCCCACCCGGTAGGTGACGAACCCGGTGACCTCCCCGGTGTTCAGCGTATAGGCCGCCCCCAGGTCCCAGACCGCATCCGGCGCGTAGCGCAGCCCCAGGTCGTAGCGGGCGGAGAGGGTGTTGGGCAGCAGCCCCACCTCGGCGAACGTCTCCAGGCGGCCGAAGAGACGGCCGAGGTGGGCCCGCAGTTCCGGACCCGGGGCCCGCGTGCCCACGTTGAGCTGCGCCTCGACCCGCCCCAGCCAGAGGAGCGAATCGGCCACCACGGTCACATACGTCGTCTCCCCCACGGAGAGGACGGGCCGGGCCACGACGCGGTACTCGGCCGCAGGTGGATATGCCCGCAATCGCTCTGCCAAAAGCCGCTCCAGCGTTTCGCGCTGCCCCTGGACGAAGGCGACGGGCAGTCCGCGGATGGGCCCGGCCATGGACAGGACCGCCGGGGCGTGCTGCTCCAGCAGGAGGAACGGGATGGAGCTGGAGCGGAAGCGCACGCCGATGTCCCGCACCACGCGGCCATCGCGGGGCAGGAGGTCCACATCCACTCGGGCCACCCTCCCCGCCCGCACCCGCGCCGCTCCGCTGAACCCGGGCAACGCCTCCTCTACGGCGCGGCGGACCTCCTGGGCGACAAGCGGCCCGGCCCAGTCCAGGGACTGCACCGGCAGGCCCACGAGCATTGCCCGCACAGCCGACGCCACCGCCTGCTGCACCGGCTGCAGGACCAGGGGGGCCACGGCGGAATCCACGTCGCTGTGCGGGAGGACCTCGACCTCGTGGACCAGCGGCGGTGCGGGGCGCAGGCGCACCGCCACCACGGCGGTGGGCCCCACCTCCACGCGGGCCTCGGCGACGGTGTAGCCGCCCACCACCCGGTCCACCACTGTGGTCAGCGTGGCCCGCAGCTGCGTCAGGCCCGGACGGAGCTGGTCCACCGGGCGGCCGACCAGCAACCGCTGCGCCACCGTCTCCACGGTGCTCTGCAGGCGGGCCTGAACCACGGGGGGGACGCCGCCGTCCACGGCCAGGTGCACTTCCACCGCCTCGACCACCGCGCCGCTGGCTGCGGCCCACGGGACCAGCAGCAGGAGCAGGGCCAGGCTGCAGACCGCTCGCCCGGCCGCGGCTAGAACGGGTGTCCCAGGTTGAGCCACGTCTGGGTCCCGGCGGGGCCAAAGGCGAAGTCCAGGCGGAGCACGCCCAGGGGAGACCTGAAGGCCACGCCCACGCCGTAGTTGGCCACGAAACCGGGGGTGCTGAGCGCCGTCCCCCACGCCGCCCCGCCGTCGACGAAAACGATGCCGGTGAAGTCCTTGAAGAAGGGAGCGATGCCGCCAAGCGGCGCGCGGTACTCGACGTTGGCCAGCGCCATGGCGGTACCGCGGTACTGGCCACCGCTGAACCCGCGCAGCGTGGTGGGGCCGCCCAGGGCGAACAGCTCCTGCCCGGGGATGGCGCCGCTGCCCAGCCCGGCGCCGACCCGCCCCGCGATCAGGGATTCCCCGCCCAGGGGGATGTACTGGACGTACTCGGCAAAATACTTCTGGAAGTTGAACTCACTGCCCAGCGGCGGCAGGGCGAACTCCAGGGAGAGCATCTGCCGGCTGCCTCGGGTGGGGTTGATGCGGCTGTCCCGCAGGTCCCTGCTCCCGCTTACCGTCACCGACACTGTCCGCCCCGGGGAGAAGAAGGCGGGCGGAGCGCAGGGGTCGGGCGGGCAGGTCCCGCTGGGGTCGATGGGCAAGGGGGTGATGGCGGCGCGCTCCGAGCGCAGCCGCAGGCTCACGGTGGTGTGGGCGTCCATCGGCCGCATCACCTCAGCCAGGCTGCCGACCCGCTCCAGGTCGAAGCGGGCCGTCGTCGCCCCCCCGCTGACCTCAGTCTGCGTGGCCACGGTCTGGTAGAGGTTGAGGTCCAGCGAGGTCTGGTGTGGGTCCAGGAACGGCTCGCGGAAGCTCAGGACGAAGGTGAACTTGGCGGCCTGGGTTGCCGTGGGGGAGAAACCCCGCTCCGCCCTCAGGGCGACGGTCTGCGCCCGTCCCCGCCAGTTCCGCTCCCGGTATGCGATCTGCCCCGTCAATCCTTCGGTGGTACTGTAGCCGGCACCGAAGCTGAGCTCGCCGGTGCGGGCCTCTTTCACTTCGATCTCGATGACGGCGGCCTCGGGGGTGGACCCTGGCTGGGGGCGGGCCTGTACCGACTCGAAGAGGCCCGTCTCGAAGAGGCGCTGCAGGTCGGCGTTCATCTGCCGCACGTTGAAGACGTCGCCCCGCTGCAGCCGCACATAGCGCCGGGCCACGGCGGGCCGGGTCTTGGTCAGCCCGCGGAAGACCACATCCTCCACCCGCCCCTCGGCCAGGCGCACGCGGAGCCGGCCGTCGTCCGCGGGGTCCAGCCCGATATCCACCACGCGGGCCAGCACATACCCCCGTTCTTCGTAGAGCTTCTCCACGGCGCGCACCCCGTCGCGGGCGCGCTTCGTGTTCAGCACCTCCCCCATGGGAATGTCCAGGGCCCGGACGATATCCGCCGTGGCGACCACCGTGTTGCCCTGCACCACCACCGCCACCACCCGCGGGTTCTCCACGACCAGGAAGACCACCCGCAGGCCCGCCGGGTCGGTCTCCACGCGGACGGAGACGTCGGCGAACCATCCCAGGTCTGCAATAGCCTGAACGTCCCGCCGCAGCTGCTCGGGGGTGGGTACATCGCCCACCTTGATGGTGACCACCGCCAGGATCTGCGCGGTGGGAATGTACCTGTTGCCCACCACCTCAACGGCCGCCACCCGCGGAGATGGCGTGGGTGAAGGGGCCGGTGTGGGCGATTGCGTCGGCGCCGGTGTGGGTGCAGGGACGGGAGCCGGTGCAGACTCCGGCGCGGGCGAAGGTGGGGGCACGGGCGACGGTGAGGGTACGGGCGACGGTGACGGCGCGGGCGATGGCGCCTGCGCGTGGGAGGTGGAAATGATCCCCGGCGCCGCCAGTAGGAACAGCAGGGCGATCAGGGCACAGGACACATGAAGCGCGCAGCGCCGGCAGAGGAGGACAGGCATCTCGCTGGATACTGCCTACCGGCGCTCCCCGCGAAGCGACCGCTCCGCTGCAATGACCAGATCGATGAGCTCGGCATCGGAGACCAGGGTGGGAGGCGCCGAGGTCAGGGTGGCCGCAGCGGCGGTCCGGGGTGTCGGCGCCGGCCTGGCAGCAGGCCGCATGGAGGGACGCCCAACCCGCTTCACCTGCAGGGGCGACGCGACCCGCGCCTGCGGCACCACGCGCGGAATAGGGGCCGCGACGGCCGGCGGGGCAGCCGTCTCCTCCGGGGTAAGCACCGCCGGCACCAGCGCCAGCATGATGCCCGGCTGCCTGAACCTGACCACAGCGGGCGGGGGAGCCAGCCCGGGAGCCACCTCTACCCGGGTAGCCAGCAGCGACCGGCCGCCCAGGAGCAGGGCCAGCAGGGCAGCGGCGCCCAGCACCGTCATCACCGCCGGGGAGCGAGGAAGCACCTCCTCCCGTGCAGGGAAGGTGCGCTCGCGGGCGTGGTGCACCTCCGCTTCGGCCAGCAGCAAGGTGAGGATGCCGCGGGCGAGCCGCCCGTCCGTCACCTCCTGCCTGGCCCGGGCCAGCCACCGTTCGGCGAAGCCGATGTGGCGCACCAGGTGCTCCTGCGCAGCGTCTCGCTCACTGGCCTGTGATTGCACAGCGCCTCCCTCCTCAACGGTAGCAGGCAGGCGAACCTTCCGATAGTTACTATCCGCAGGCGGCGCCACTCAATCGCATATCGGCTGCAGCACTCCCGCGCGGTCAGGAGGTCTCCGGCCGCGGCGCCGAGGGGTTCAGCGCAGCCCTGACCCGGGCGATAGCCTGCTTCTGCAGCCGGTAGAAGTGGGAGAGGCTGATACGCAGCGCACCGGCCACCTGTCGTGGGTCCTGGCGGGTGAGGAACGCCCGCAGGATGGCCCGCTCCCGCCCCGGGAGGTCGGCCACGACCGCCCGGATCTGCTCGTAGAGGACCCGATCCTCCACCCGCAGCAGGGAGAGCTCCGCCTCCAGGTCGCCCAGCGCACCCCCCGGCACCAGTTCCTCCGCCAGGAGCTGGTCCAGGGAAAGCTCGCCGGTGCGGCGGGCGAAGGCGTTGAGCATGCGGCCGCGAATGCGGTAGGCAGCGAAGGTGCTGAAGCGGACCCCGCGGCCCGGGTCGAAGCGCTCCACCGCCTCGATCAGGCCCACTGTCCCCTCCTGAATCGTGTCCATCAGGAGCGCCTGCGGCGGACGCAGCTGCATGGCCAGCTTGAAAACCAGCGGCTGGTAAGCCTCGATCAGGCGGAGGCGACTGGCCGCATCGCCGCTGCGGTACTGCGCCCACAGCCCTGCCTCCTCATCGGGGCGGAGCAGGTTGACCTTTTGGAGCTCACGCAGATACTCCTCAAACATGGCGCGCCTCTGTGCGCCTGTCCTCTCCCGCTTGGGGCGAATTCGTCCGCCCGGGGCGAAATCCTGCGCCCGGGCCCGCCGGAATCAAAAGCGGAGGGTGTACTGGAGCAGGGCGCCGCTCCGGCCGGCGTTGTCCACGGAGAACGCCAGCATCACGTTGCGCAGGAAGCGCCACTCCAGGGACCAGACGAAACGGGTCTCCTGCTCGAAGATGGTGGTCAGCCGCAGGTAGAGGTCGCGCACCAGCAGCCGGCCCACGCGCAGTTGCAGCGGCCGGGCGAAGTCGTACTGCACGGTGAACTCGCCGAGCCCCAGAGCGCGGGCGATGGCCGCCTCCACCCCGCCGAACAGCGCCCGCCCCAGCTCGGCCCGCAGCAGCGCCTGCACGTCGGCACCTGGCTCTGCCACCGCGCCACCGGCCAGTAGCCCGACGATCTGCTCCCGACTGTGTGGGGGATCCGACCGCAGGACCACCCGGTCGACGATCTCTTCGGGGAAGACCTGCCGCGCTTCCAGGAAGACCTTGGTGGTGCTGCCGTCCGCCAGCAGGAGGTCCGTCTCGGCATCCAGCGAGATCAGGGGGCGCATCCCCAGCTGCGGGAGGAAACGAGCTTCCCCTTCGCGCAGGGTGAAGGTGCGACCGAACACGGTCACCGCTCCCCGTTGCGCCGTCAACCGTCCGGTGACGCTGGGCTGGCGTAGGGTCCCGCCCACGGAGAGCGTATCTCCCGGGGCAAGCTCCACGCGCATCCGCCCCAGGTGCACGGTCAGGTCCTCCCCGCTGGTCAGGCGCAGGTCGCGCAGGCGCAGGTCCGGGCCCCGGGAGGCGGCCTGCCGCCCTGGCGCGGGCAGCAGCCCCAGGGCGTCCAGGTCGCCCCGCTTCACCGTCACCTCCCCGGTCAGCTCGGGCGGGGCCTGCGCACCGGTGAGGGATCCGGTGAGGACGAGGTCGGCATCCACCGCCCCGGTGAAGAACGGCGGCGCCTCGATCCGGGCGTCGCGCGCCCGCACCGCCAGCCGCTCCACCCGGTCCGGTCGGAAGTGGGCGATGGCCACAGACCCCGTGGCCTCCAGCCTCCCCTCGCCCAGGCGGGCAGTGAAGGATGAGAGCGAGAGGCGATCCTGGCTGAAGCTGATCCCGGCCTGCACCGCCTCCAGCGGGGGGTTCAGGCCGCGCAGGCGGATGTGCCCGTCACGCACGGTCATCCCGCCGCTCATTACCGGGCGGCCGGGGGTCCCTGAGAGGAGCACCTGCCCCTCCAGCCTGCCGGTGGACTCCTGCACCGGGGGGAGGAGCAGCGCCAAGATGCTGAGGTCGGCCTGCACCAGGGAGACTTCAAAGCGCATGGGCCGTTCGGCCAGGACCCCGCGCCCCGGGCCAAGAGGGATGACCCCCACCCCCTTGACCCGGTGCCCGTCCTGGCTGAGCAGCGCCTGCTCCACGTGGAGCTGCCCGTCCCGGTAGAAGGCGTTCGCCACCAGCGAGTCGAACCGCAGGCCGTTGACGCTGCCGCGGCGCACGTCCAGGGACAGCCCGACCTCCGGGTCCTGCCAGCGGCCGTTGATCTGCGTGGTGAAGGTGAGCGTGCCGGCCAGCGGCCGCTCCGGGCGCAGCAGCGGCCGGAGCAGCGCCAGGTTCAGGTCGGTGCCCCCGACCTCCAGCTGGCTATCCCCGTGCAGTACCACCTGCCCCCGCGCAGCGAAGATCCCCTCTCCGGAGCGCCCGCGCAGCCTGTCCACCCTGACCACGTCGTTGCGGAAGCTGAGCCCGACGTCCACTTCATCGATGGGCTGGTCGCCCAGCCTACCCCGGGTCAGGCGCGCCTGCAGCGCCGCCGACGGGCGGGCCCGCGTCCCCTGCACCGTGACGATGCCGTCGAGGCGCCCATCCAGCGGGACCGGCGCCCGCAGCCGCCCCAGGGAGAGCAGCGTGGCCAGGCTGCCGCGGGAGACCTCACCGTGCAGGTCAAGCACAGGGGGGCGCAACCCCAGGATCCCGCGGACGGTGTATGTGCCCTCGCCCTGGGAGAGCGTGACGGGCTCGAGGGCCAGCCGGCCAGAGGCCCAGCGCACGACGCCGTCGGCGCGGTCGAACGGCTGCCGGTTCAACACCAGGTCCCGCGCCGAAAACGCGGCCACTACCGCCGGATCAGCGGCGGTGCCCTCGACGCGCCCCTGCAGGTCCAGGTGCCCTGCCATCTGGACCACCTCAGCGGGCAGCGCGGTCAGGTGCTTCAGGTCCAGGTCCCGCACGGCGAAGCTGAGGCTCAGGGCTCCCGTCCGATCCACAGTGCCGCGCGCCGTGAGCACGGAGTCCCCCACGCGGGCGCGTAGCGCCTCCAGGGTCAGCGCTCCACCCTGCCAGCGAAACGTGGCCGCGGCTTCGTCTACCCGCTGCCTCTGGACGCTGCCCTCGAGC
Organism: Armatimonadota bacterium; assembly: GCA_031459715.1. Taxonomy (NCBI): domain Bacteria; kingdom Bacillati; phylum Candidatus Sysuimicrobiota; class Candidatus Sysuimicrobiia; order Candidatus Sysuimicrobiales; family Candidatus Humicultoraceae; genus Candidatus Humicultor; species Candidatus Humicultor tengchongensis. The sequence goes on from JAVKIA010000004.1 coordinate 26,889, forward strand.
AGGGTCACCCGGCCGCTGGCCAGGGGCCGGGTCACCGTTCCTCCGACGGTGAGCCGGCCGGAGAGGCGGCCGGTGAGGTGCAGCGGCACGGCGGCGGAGCGGATCAGGCTGGCTGCGGGGATGCCCTCTGCCTGAACCGTGAGTGCCACGGAAGATGGGTCTTTCCATCGCACCGTTCCCGACACCAGGTAGGTCCCCCTCCCCTCCCGCAGCACCAGGCCGGGCGTGGCCAGGGCGTGACGGGACACCCGCAGCGGCCCCTGTGCGCTGTCGAACTCCAGCGAGGCCAGGGTCCCGGGGCCAGAGAGGACGGTGCCGTTGAACACTGGCTCGGACCGCGTCCCGGTTACCCTCCCGGCAGCCTCCACCGTCGCCTGCAGGCGCGGAGGCGCCCCGATCTGGCGAGCGACCTCCCGCAGGTCCAATCCGGTGGCCGCGGCGTCGACATCCAGTATGCCCCGGCGCGAGACGGAGCCTGCTGCACGCAGCACCGTCTTGCCGCGGCCGGCGACGAGATACGGGAAGGCGACCTCGGCGTCCGCGTACCACCCGCCGGCGCGCAGGTAGTCCACGTGCAGCCCGCCGGCCTGGCCCGGGCCCATCCTCCCCGCAGCCTCCGCGAACAGTGCCTTGGGGGCGCGGCCCAGCACGACGCTCCCCTGCAGCCGACCGCTCAGGGGGAGGCGCAGCCCGGCACGGGCCAGCAGCTCCGGCGGGAGGTTCTCGACCTCCGCCGCGGCCAGCAGCGTCCCGCCGCTGCCCATGGCCAGGCGCAGCTCGCCCTGCAGGCGGGCGTCTCCTGCCACCGCGGTGACGTCCCGCAGGACGAGGAGGTCGCCCAGGAGGGAAAGCCCCGCCGACTCCACGGCCACGGGCTGTCGGTTCACCGCGCCACGAGCCCTGATGATCGTCCCCTGAATCAGCGGAGCGGACCAGGAGCCGGTGATGCGCACGTCCGCGCCCGTGGTGCCCTCAAGGCGGACTCGCGCTGTGGGGAAGAGGAGGCGCTGCACCGCGGCCAGGTCCAGCCGCGGCGAGGTCACCACCAGGTCCAGCCGGCGGCCGAAGCGCAACGCCGCTTCCCCGCGTAGACGTAGCCACGACCCATCGACCTTAAGGCTCAGAGCGTCGGTAGCCACACGGTCGTTGTCCACACGGAGCAGGCCGGACATCCCGTACAGGCGGGTCCGCTGCGGCAGCAGCGTTGCCGCCCCGTCCACAAGGCGCACGCTGCCCCGGTAGTCCAGAGTACGCCTCCCTCCCCACGGCGCCCTCAGCAGGTGGAGTTGCGCGTCCGCTGCCCCCCCGGTGAAGACCAGGGCTGGCGTGCGCACGAGGTACGGCCCCCACTGTACCAGGGGGGCGCCCTCCGCCCGCAGGTCGGCGTCCAGCACGCCGCGGTCGAGGAGGTACCTCCCCTGCAAGGTGACCGGCGTGCGCCTGCCCGTGTGCAGGCTGACCAGAGCCGCCTCCAGCTCCACGGTCGGCGCCAGGCGGAAGTCTGCCCGGCCGCTGACCTGGACGAAACGCGCGCGGAACGGATACGGCGGCCCGGAGTGGTCGGTGAGAGTAACCCTCCCATCCCGCACGACGACCAGAGGCGCCAGGCCCGCGCCCTTCATGGCCGGGGCACCCGGCTGGGCTACCAGGTCCAGCACGTTCCACCGCCCGGCGGAGGAGATCTCCAGCCAGATCTCCGGACGGACCAGGGTGATGGTGGTGATGCTGCGCAGGACACCGCGGCGGCGCAGCAGGTCGCCCAGCAGGGCGGCGGGACGGAAGGAGACGACGATCTGCGCGGCCGTAATGATGGCACCCTCGGCCGTGGGCTCTCTGCGGCCGACGGTCACCCCTTCAAGGACCACGCCTCGCAGCGGGTCGCCGCGCAGGGCGCCGATCTGCACCGGCCGCTGGAACTGGCGCGCGGCCGCCGCCTGCACCGCCCGGCGGGCCTGCTCGTGCAGCCGCCCCGAAGTCGCGACGGCGTACAGGACGGCTCCGCCCGCGGTTAGGAGGACAACGGCCAGGACGAAGGATCGACGAAACATGGGCGGCTTGGCTCCACCAGACACTATGCCCTGCTGTCCTGAAAACGGAACTCTGCGCCCGCCTTTCAGAAAAACGGCCACCCGCGGGCGCCGGGTTCGGGCCGGCGCAGCACGAAGGGACGGAGGCGACCGCCCCCGTCCCTAGTGTCCGCAGGCTAACCTTCCCGCCCTCGCCGCCCGGGCGGGGCCGTGCCCGGGCGGCCCGCCGCCTCAGCGCACATGAATGGGGACCCGGAACTCCCCCTGGATCACCCAGTTGGTCCGGATCAACCGGCCGGCGAAGACGTCGAACTTAGTGAACTCCGCTCCGGTCGCCGGCAGGCCGAAGGGGACCAGGCGGATCAGGATCTGGTTGTTGGTCCCCAGGCTCTCAAAGATCTCCACCGCCTCCTCCAGGGTGTCCCCGGGGAAGGGGGGCTGCTCGGTGAGCAGGTCTCGTACGATCACGTCTTCCGGGCTGGTTCCAGTCAGGTCGATCCCCGCCGAGCTGACGAGGAGCACCGCCGGGCCCCGCGGGTAATTCCGCGGCACAGGGACCTCGATGACCCGAGAGACCTGCTGGTCCTGCTGGTAGGGGCGGACGGTGATCCGGACGCGGATGGTCCCTCCCGGGTCGACCTCCCGTGTCTCCGCCTCAACGTTGGTGATCTCCGCTGTCTCCCGCTTGCGGGAGAGGGTCATCTCCACCTTCAGGTCAAACGGGTCCAGGTCGGCGAAGGGATTGAAGAAGAGGAACTGGACTGCCGTGGAGATGTCCAGTACTGAGGCCAGGGCCACGTCCTGCTGGCTGTAGAAGATATTCTCCCGGGAGATGACTCCGGGCAGCCGCCTGGCGCGCACCGCCATCTTTACCCGGGCCGACCCCTCCCCCTGGACCTGGTCGCGTCCCCGCTCTGCGGCGACGAAGGCCACCAGGGGCGCGAAGAGGCGCACCAGATCGGCGCGGCGCACCACCTGGGCCGCCCGGCTCACCGTCTTTCCTGAGTCGGCGTCGTTGACGGTGACTCGGACGGTGAACATGCGGGGGAACTTCCCCACCAGGCCGCGGATGCCTGGCCCGCGGTCCTCGTCGATCTGCCCGACCAGCGGTCCCAGGTTGCCCTCCAGGAAGGGACGCTGCAGCGTCTGCACCACGGTGACGATCTCGGCGGTGGTCAGGCCGTAGGCCACCGACCCCAGGTTCTCCCAGGGGTGACCGCAGATGAGCAGCTTGCTCCCCACCCGCAGCGTCGTGGTGCAGATGCCGCCGAACTCCACGTCGCCCAGCACCTGGAGGATCCCCACCGGCGAGCCGGCGCGGATCTGCGCCGCCTCCCCGGCGGCCTGCCCTCCGCCATACTGCACCAGCGGCCGCTGGGCCAGCCGCTCGCCCATCACCTTCTGCAGGAGGGTGAAGGCGCGGGGGGTCAGGCCTCCGGCCAGGGTCACCGGCTGCGCCGGGAGGAAGGCCAGGGTGCCGGGCAGTGCCGCCGCCTGGCGGGCCTGGGCGGGAGTGCGGGCCACCACCACCCGGTGGACCGGCTTCCCGTCCACCACCAGCGGGGTGGTGGGGGAGAAGACGGTGGGCCAGGGAGCGGCTGCAGCCTGCGGCTGCTCCAGCAGCGGCAGCATGTACTCGATGGGGGTGCCCAGCCCCAGGTCCTTCCTGGTCTGGAAGAGATAGCTGGCGCTGTGGGCGCCCACCAGCTTCCCGTTGATGTACAAGGGGCTGCCGCTCATCCCCGCAGCGGTGCCGCCTGTCTGCTCCATCAGGGGGCCGTAGGTCCGGTAGAGAATCAGGTGCTTCACCGGGATGGCGCCGCCACCTCCCGCCAGCAGCGCCATTACCTCGAAGTTGAACTCCGCGATCTGCGGGCTCTTCACCGTGGTCCGGCCCACGCCCCGCATCCCCGGCTTGATCTCCGCCACCTTCATGATCGGGGGCAGCCCCTCCTGGGCGCTGCCCACCGCCGCCGGCGGCAGGAGGACCGCCAGGGCCAACCCGCATACCATGACCGCTCGCCACACACGTGTCACGTCCCTCTCTCCTCTCTCACTCCCCACGCTTCCGCGCCGGGTTGGAAAAAAATTCGGGAAGAGAGGACCTCTCCCCTACGCCGCGGACCTGTGCCCCTGGATGTCACACCACCGTCACCCCGGCGGGAAACTTTCTCACCTGGGCCGCAGGTGGGCGACCACCATCCCCCGTTCCCGGATCTGCTGCCCCGGGCGCACCAGCACCTCCACCACCGTGCCGTCAGCGGGCGCGCGGGCGGCAACCGCCCTGCCCACCAGGGCACGGACGTAGACCAGGGGGTCGCCGTCGCGCACCTCCTGTCCGGGCCGGACCAGGCCGTCCGCCAGCACCTCGCCCGTGAGGGTGGCCCGCACCTCCAGCACACCCGCCGCAGCCGCAGCGGCCGAGGCCAGCGGCAGGAGCAGCGAAACGCCAAGGACAAGGATGCGCACCGGTCTCCTCATCCTCCATTATGCCCGGCGACGGGCGGCGCGGCTACGCTGGCTCGGCCGGGGTGCGGGTTGGCCAAACTCCTCCGGCGGGGAGGGCCGGCGGCCGAAGTAGAAACGCAGGGCCTCCACGATCCGTTCGGCAGCCCGCCCGTCGCCGTAGGGGTTCTGCCTGCGGGCCATCGCCTCGTACGCCGCCGGGTCGGAGAGCAGCCGACCGGCCTCGGCCACGATGCGCGCCCGGTCCGTTCCCACCAGGCGGGCCGTTCCCGCCTGGATTCCCTCCGGTCGCTCCGTCACCTGTCGCAGGACGAGGACGGGCTTGCCCAGCGCGGGCGCCTCCTCCTGGATGCCTCCGGAGTCGGTGAGGATGAGGTGGGCGCGGCGCATCAAGGCTACCCAGGGGACGTACTCCGGCGGCTCCAGCAGGTGCGCCCGGGGGTGGCCGCGCAGGACCTGGTGCACCACGCGGCGCACCGCCGGGTTGGGGTGCACGGAGAAGACCAGCTCCACGTCGGGATATCGCTCCAGCAGGTCCAGCAGGGCCAGGTAGATCTGACGCAGCGGCTCTCCCCAGTTCTCCCGGCGGTGAGTGGTCACCAGCAGGAGGCGGCGGCCCTCCAGCGGCGGGATCTGCGGGGGCAGCGCCCCGGTCGCACGTGTGGCTACAGCCTGCAGGGCGTCGATCACCGTGTTGCCGGTGACAAAGATGCGCCCGGGGTCCACCGCTTCGCGCAGCAGGTTCTGCCGCGCCTGCTCGGTGGGGGCAAAGTGCAGGTCGGCCAGCACCGAAACCAGCCGCCGGTTCATCTCCTCGGGGAAGGGCTGGTACTTGTCGGCGGTGCGCAACCCCGCCTCCACGTGCCCAACCGGCAGGCGGTGGTAGTAGGCGGCCAGCGCGCCCACGAAGCAGGTGTGGGCGTCCCCCTGCACCAGGACCATGGCCGGCCGCAGCCTTTCCAGCAGGGATGACAGCCCCTGCAGCGACCGGGTGACGATGTCGCTGAGGCCCTGTTCGGGGAGCATGATGTCCAGGTCGTGGTCGGGGACGATGTCGAAGACGGAGAGCACCTGGTCCAACATCTCCCGGTGCTGCCCGGTGACCACCACCAGGGGCTGGAAGTCGCCGCACTGACGCAGCGCCTCTACCAGCGGGGCCATCTTCACGGCTTCGGGCCTTGTGCCGAAGATGGTGACGACGCGCAGGGGGTCGGGCACGCGCTACGCCGGGCGGCCTCCGCCGCGGGTGTCCCGCACCGCCGCCGCCTTCCGCTCCAGCAGCCCCATGCGCCGCGCCCCGACGTACAGGGCGGCGGCGATCACCGCCAGGGTGACCACCGAGGCCGTGCGGTTGACGCCGGCCACCGCCAGCGCACCCACGCCGAAGAAGGCGCTGACCAGGTAGAGGAGGAGGACCGTCTGCCGCTGGGAGAGCCCCCGGTCCAGCAGCCGATGGTGCAGGTGCCCGCGGTCCGGCAGGTAGATGGGCTGGCGGCTGCGGAAGCGGCGGACGATGGCGAAGGCGGTATCCACGATGGGCACGGCCAGCGCCAGCAGGGGGACCGCCAGAGAGAGGGCGGTGTAGGACTTGTACAGGCCCATCACCGAGATGCCGCCCAGGACGTAGCCCACGAACATGGAGCCGGAGTCGCCCATGATGATGCGCGCCGGGTTGAAGTTGTGCCGCAGGAAACCCAGCATGCTGCCGATGAGGCACGCCGCCAGGAGCATGGAGGTGGCGTCCCCCTTGACCATGGCCGTGAGCAGGAGCGTGGTCCCGGCGATGGCGGCGATGCCCGAGGCCAGGCCGTCCACCCCGTCGATGAAGTTGGTGGCGTTGACCACTCCCACCACCCAGACGATGGTGAACAGCGGCCCCAGCGGACCTACCGCCACCGTCCGCCCCGTCAGGGGGTGGGTGACGAACTGCGTGCTAAGTCCGAAGGGGATGAGCACGGCCCCCGCGGCCACCTGCAGCAGGAATTTGAGAGCCGGATGCAGCCCCCTGGCGTCGTCCCAGATCCCCACCAGGAAAAGGAAGGTCGATCCCAGGAGGATCCCCAAGACCGCCTGGTCGGCGCGCGGGCTGAGGGGGATGCGGATGGTGAGGACGTCGCCGCGGTGGGTGAAGACGATGTCCCGCGTGATGACCGTAGCCACCAGGAGGGCGGCGAGGAAGCCGACGTAGATGGCCACCCCGCCCAGCCGCGGCATGGGGCGCACGTTGATCCGCCGCCCGCCGGGGTAGTCTATGGCACCGATGCGCCGGGCAAAGCGCCGCAGCCCCGGAGTCAGGGCGTTGGTCACCACCAGGGCGACCAGGGCGGCGGCAATCCAGGAGGGGAGGATCATGGCCAGACCATTGTACCGTTTCTGGGGTGGCCCTAGACCGGCTGGGGCTGCGGCCGGGCCTCGAAGAGGTCGCTCACCGAGCGGTCCTCGTGGATGCGACGGATGGCCTCCCCCAGCAGCGGAGCCACGGAGATGACGCGGATCTTCTCGCCGCGCTTCTCCGCCGGCAGGGCCACGGTGTTGGTCACCACCAGCTCGCGCAGCGGGCTCTGGGCGATGCGCGCCAGCGCCGGCCCGGAGAGGATAGCGTGGGTCACGTACGCCGCCACCTCCTCCACGCCACGCCGCAGCAGGGCCTGCGCGGCCATGGTCAGCGTCCCCGCTGTGTCGGCGATGTCGTCCACGATGACAGCCCGGCGGCGGTAGACCTTGCCGATGACGTGCACCACCTCCCGCACCTGGTTGGGCTGGTCCCGCCGCTTGTCGATGATGGCCAGGGGAGCGCCCAGCAGCGCGGCGAACTCCCGCGCCCGCTGCGTCCCCCCGATGTCTGGGGAGACGATGACCAGGTTCTCCGGCCGCTGCCGCCGCAGGTCTTCAGCCAGGAGCATACGCGAGGGGAGGTGGTCCAGCGGGATGTCGAAGAAACCCCAGATTTGGCCGGCGTGCAGGTCCACGGCCAGGATGCGGTGCGCCCCGGCGGCGACAAGCAGGTTGGCCACCAGCTTGCTGCTTATGGGTTCGCGCGGCCGGATCTTGCGGTCCTGCCGCGCGTAGCCAAAGTAGGGTATCACCGCCGTGATCCGCGCCGCAGAGGCACGGCGCAGCGCGTCGATGATCACCAGCAGCTCCATCAGGTGCTCGTTGACCGGCGGCGACGTGGGCTGGATGATGAAGACATCCTCGCCGCGCACGCTCTCCTCGATGGTGATACGCACCTCGCCGTCGGCGAAGCGGGCCAGGGTGATCTCCCCCAGAGGGATGTCCAGGTAGTCGGCCACCTCCTGAGCCAGCGCCGGATTGGCCGATCCGCTGAAGACCTTGAGGGTGCGCCCACCCATGGCCCCCTCACCTGCCCACCCGGCTGTGCCGGATTACCCGCGCGGGGACCCCCACGGCCACGGCGCCGGCGGGGACGTCCCTGGTCACCACCGAGCCCGCACCCGTGCTGGCCCCCCTGCCGATACGCACCGGCGCCACCAGCATGGTGTCGCTGCCGATGAAGGCCTCGTCCTCGATGACCGTGGGCCATTTCTTCCCGGAGCGGTCGCGCAGGTTGCAGGTGATGGTACCCGCGCCGATGTTCACCCGCTCCCCCACGGTGGCGTCCCCCAGGTAGGACTTGTGGTGCACCTTGGTCCCGTCGCCGATGGTGCTGTTCTTCACCTCGGCGAAGTTGCCGATCTCCACCCGCCGCCCGATGCGCGAGCCGGGGCGGAGGTGGCTGTAAGGGCCGACGCGGCTGCCCTCGCCCACCGTAGACTGCACCACGGTGGAGGCCACCACGGTCACCCTGTCGGCGATGACGGCATCAACCAGGCGGGCCTGCGGACCGATGGTGCAGCCGCGACCGATGCGGGTCTGCCCTTCCAGGGAGCTGCCCGGGTGGATTACCGTCTCCTCCCCCACTACCACCCCCGCGTGGATGTAGGTGGCCTGGGGGTCCACCACGGTGACGCCGCCGTCCATGAGACGCTCCAGCAGCCGGGCGCGCATGGCCGCCTCCGCCCGGGCCAGATCGCGTCGCGAATTCACGCCCAGCACCTCCAGGGGGTCGTCCGCCGCCAGGGCGTCCACCCGGGCGCCGACCCGCAGCGCCCAGGCGACGACGTCGGTCAGGTAGTACTCGCCCTGGACATTGGCCGGCCGCACGTGTCCCAGCCCTTCCCGCAGAAGGGCCAGGTCGAAGACGTAGGTGCCGGCATTGATCTCCTGAATGGCCCGCTCCCCAGGGGTGGCGTCGGCCTCCTCCACGATGCGCTGCACCCCTCCGCCGGAGTCGCGGAGGACGCGGCCGTAGCCGGTAGGGTCGGACAGGTGGGCCGTGAGCAGGGTGATCCCGGGCCGGGCGTCCTCATGGTGCGACACCAGGCGTCGCAGCGTCCGGGCGGTGAGCAGAGGGACATCCCCGTAGAGCACCAGCACGGCCTCCGCCTCCTCCACCGCCTGCAGCCCCACCAGCACCGCGTCTGCTGTCCCTTTCTGCTCTGCCTGCACGACGAAGGAAGCACCGTCGCCGACCTCCGCCTGTACCGCCTCTGCGCCCCGGCCGACGACCACCACCGGCTGGATCAGGCCCGCCTCTTCCAGGGTCGCCAGGACGTAGCGGACCATCGGCCGCCCGCAGATGGGGTGCAGAACCTTGGGAAGGCTGGAACGCATGCGCTTGCCCACGCCGGCGGCAAGGACGATGGGACGGACGGTCATCTGTGGAAGGCCTTTACGGGAACCTCCTGCCGCACAGAAGTTCTTGACCCCCCGGAGCAATCCTTCCCCAGCCCGCCGCCCCCCGGCGGCAGGTCTTCCGCCAAGCCTGACGCCGCCGCAGCACCGGCACCGCTTGCCGCCGGCGGGAAATCGGCTATCCGCCCGATAGCGGAGCCTTACCGCCATTTCTAAACTCCACGGCGTGCGCGGGCTTGCTGCTGCGGTCATCGTCTTGCTGCTTTCCGCCTTGAACTTCCCGGCATCTGCCGGCGACGATTCCGCGCGTCCTGCCTCCCTGGAGGAGCGCATGGCCGGGCTTGCGGTGCGCACTGGCGCCCGGGCCGTGCTGCTCCTGCTGTGCTGCACGCCCTGTCCCGTCAGGAGGTAGGCGTTCGCCACCAGCCCGACGCATTGGACCGGGCACTGGCCGCCAGCGCCTACGCCCGGCTGGCCGAGGAGATTGCGGCGGCCATGGGTGAGGCCCTGCGCGACTTGGGACACCCGGTGCTGGAGTCGCTGGCGGAGGCAGCCGGCCGGCTGCTGGACGACCTCGTTACCTTCGTGGAGGGAGCGGACTTCATCGGCGAGGACGCCCGAGAGTGGACAGCTTCCGACCTGCTGGCCCTGGCCGCGGGGTCGGGGTCGCGCAGCGAGACTCTCTACCTGCTGTACAACAACCGGAATGGGGATACCGGCGGGTACGCTGTGGACCTGACGGTGACCGCCCGCCAGGCCACGCCGTAGGCAGGACCGGGGCGAAGGGCCCCTGGCCAGGATCCCGGTAAGGAAGCGCTTTGGGCACAGGCAGAAGCGTGGCTGGGGGGGCAGGCTTCGATCCTGCGCTGCCGGAGTCAAAGTCCGGTGTCCTCCCGATTAGACGACCCCCCAGCGCACCTGTATTGTCCTGAGGAGCGGGAAGCCGGTCAACCCCTGGGGGCCCGGTGGGGCGGGCCCGTCCTCATCATGTGACCCGCCCCTCTCCCGCAAGGGCGACCACGTCTATCTCCACCAGCGCCCCGCGCGGCAGGCGGCTGACCGCCACCGTGGTCCGCGCCGGCGGCTCCTCCTGGAAGAACGCACCGTATTCCTCGTTCATCGGACCGAAGTCGTCCATCTGCGCCAGGAAGACCGTGCACTTGACCACGCGCCGCAACGACGACCCCGAGGCCTCCAGGATGGCCCGGACGTTCTCCAGGACCTGACGGGTCTGCTGCTTGATGTCCGTCCCCACCAGCTGGCCGGTCTGGGGGTCCAGGGCGATCTGGCCCGAGAGGAAGAGCAGTCCTCCTGCCCGCACCGCCTGAGCGTAGGGGCCGATGGCCCGCGGCGCCCGGTCCGTGCTGATGATCTCCCGCTGCATACCTCAAACCTCCCCGTGTGACCTGGAGCAGGACCCGGCACAGGCCGTCTCCCGCCGCGTCGATTATACGCGCGACGCGTCACCGCGCGCACGATGCACGATCCCGACGCGCGCACCGGTGCACCATGGGAAAGGGCAGAGGGGGTGGCTACAGGGCCTGCAGCATGGCCTGCAGGCGGCGGCGCAGCGGCTCTGGGGCGGGCCGCCCCGCGCACCGCTGCCTGATGACCTCCCGGAGCCTCAGCTCGAACTCGTGGCGCGGTCCGCAGTCGCGGCACAGCCGCAGGTGTTCCTGGATCAGGTGGGAGGTCTGGGGATCGAGCTCCCGGTCCATGTACTGCCACAGCAGACGCACGACCTCTTCGCAGTGCACCGCGCTCATCGCCCCTCCCCTCCCTCGCCGGAGGGAAGCCGCCGCGCCCGCAGGGCGTACTCCCAAAGCGCCCGCTGCAGCAGCCATCGTCCGCGGAAGAGGCGGGACATCACCGTGCCAATGGGGACTCCCAGGATGCGGGCGATCTCTTTGTAGGTGAACCCTTCCAGGTCCGCCAGGATGACCGCGGTGCGGAAAGCCTCCGGCAGCGAGGCCAGGGCCGCCTCCACGTCGGCGTCCATGATCGTCTGCAGGATGACCTCTTCCGGGTTCCCCTGGCGGCGCAGCTCCTCACTGGCCCGGACGCGGCTGTAGAGGTACTGTGTCTCCATGTCCTCCTGGTCCACCACCTCTGGTTCGCGGTCCGTCTTGCGGTAGGCGTCGATGTAGGCGTTCATCAGGATGCGGTACAGCCAGGCGCGGGCGTTGGAGCCCGGCTGGAAGGTGTGAAAGGAGCGCCAGGCCTTGAGGAAAGTCTCCTGCACCAGGTCCTCCGCGGCGTCCCGGTCGCGGGTTAGGCGCAAAGCCGCGCTGTAGAGACGGTGGAGGTGCTCCTCCGCCAGCGCCGCAAACTCCCGGGCGGCCGGGGTCTGTGGCGAAGGCTGGTTCACCATCGGTGAAGGGGACCCCCCAGCGACCTCCCCACGTCCCGCTCAACGTGCGGCTGCGGGAGAAGATTCCAGGACTGCGGCGGGCGGATAACGGAAAGGACAAGGCACCCCCGACAATCGCGCCCATTTGGGGCCCTCGCCCCGCCCTTTGATGGTCGGGCCAGACCTGCGTGTCCGGGGTGCCCTGCCCTGCTATGAACCTTCGACCAGGGGGGAGCGTTGTCCTGCCGCAGGTAGGCCGGCGGGCATAGCCCAGCCCCCGGCAGGCATCGCGGTCCTCAGGCGGGAGATTTGGGCTCTACTCTGCGCCGGGGGCGTGCCCGTAGATCATGTCGTGCAGGGTGAGGCGTTCCAGCACCCCTTCAGCCGCGGCCTTCATGGCCATCCAGATGGGGCGGATGCCGCAGCCCGGGAGGTAAGCGCAGTTGGGATCCTCCACCCCCACGCACCACCACGGCGCTGCTCCCTCCTCCAGGACCTCGAAGGCCTCCCGCAGGGTAATCTGGGCTGGAGGGCGGGAGAGGGTGTGTCCACCGGCCGGCCCCCGTTTGCTGGCCACCAGCCCGGCCCGGCGCAGCGAGGCCATGATCTGGTTGAGGTAGGATTCGGGCAGGCCCTGCCGGGCGGCGATCTCGTGGCTCTGGACGTACCCCTCGCCGTAGTGGCGGGCCAGATCCACCAGCGCGCGCAGGCCGTACTCTGCGCGGCTGCTCACCTTCACCGCGCGTGCGCCGTGATCGATCCGGGTACGTACCCTCACTGCACGACCACGTCCTCTTCGCTCACCCGGCCGTCGACAATGCGGAAGCCCCGCACCTCTGGCCGCTGCGCCTGTTGCAGCGATATTATCACATAGACCGCCTCCGGGTAGAATGCCCTGGCCACGTCCGTGCGCGAGGGCGCGGCCTGGCTGGCGGTGTGCGAGTGGTAGATGCCCACGATCTCCAGTCCTTCCCGGTCCATCTCCCGCAGGAACTGCAAGAGCTGCCGGTCGTCCAGTCGGTAGGTGTAGGGGCTCTGATCGACGTTGTGCCCGCGGTAGACGCGGAGGACCTGCCCGTCCCGCCCTGCCAGCAACCCACAGCACTCCAGGGGAAAGGTCTCCCGCGCGTGGGCGATCATCTCTTCCAGGTGCTCCCGCGTCAGCCGCAGCGTCATCTATCCGAACACCCCGGTGGAGAGGTAGCGGCCGCCGCCGTCGGGCAGAACCACCACAATCACCCCCTGGCCGATCTCGCGGGCCACCTGCAGCGCCGCCAGCATGGCCGCGCCGGCCGAGGGGCCGACCAGCCAGCCTTCCTCCCGTGCCAGGCGCCGAGTCATGGCGTAGGCGGCCTCGGTGGTAACGGCGATCACCCGGTGGTGCACGGAGGGGTCATAGATGCCCGGGACGATGGAGGTGGCCATGTGCTTCAGCCCCTCCAGGCCGTGCAGCGGGCCGTCGGGCTCCACGGCGATGATCTGCACGTGTGGCCGCTCCTCCCGCAGCCGCCGTCCCACCCCCACCAGGGTGCCCGAGGTGCCCAGGCCGGCGATGAAGTGGGTGAGGCGGCCCTCGCTCTGGGCGATGATCTCCGCTCCCGTGGTCTCGTAGTGGGCGCGCCAGTTGGCGGGATTGTTGTACTGATCCAGCAGGAGGTAACGGTACGGCGCGGCGGCAAACAGCTGCCGCGCCAGGCGGATGGCTCCGTCGGACCCCTCCAGCGGGTCGGAGGGGATGACCGTGGCCCCGAAGGCCTGGATGATCCGCCGTCGCTCCACGCTCACGTTCTGCGGCATGACCAGCTCCACCCGGTAGCCCTTGGCCGCTCCGATCATGGCGTAGGCGATGCCCGCGTTCCCCGAGGTGGCATCCAGGAGGACCTTCCCCGGGGTGAGCCGGCCCTCGCGCTCCGCCTCCTCGATCATCCGCAGCACGGGCCGGTCCTTCACCGACCCTCCGGGATTGAACCACTCCGCCTTGGCCAGGATCTCCACCCCGGGGGGGACACCGCCCAGGCGCGTCACCCGCAGCAGCGGCGTGCGACCGATGCACCCCAGGAGGTGGCTGCCGAGACGGTGGGCGGGCGAGACCGGGCGGGTGGACACTCCTGCCGTCACCTCAGTCGTCAAAGAGGACCGTGGGCTCCGGGTAGAGACGCACCCGATGGGCCAGCAGGCGCGCGTGGATCAGATCGCGCAGGGCGGCGTTCTTCTCCTCCACCGTGCCGGGCGCACGCAGCACCTCCAGCGGCAGGTTGACTCGCAGCGCGCGGTTGGGGATGACATGGCGGGTGATCCCGGTGGGCAGCTTCTGCGGGAGGACGGCCAGCCGCAGGATCTGCGCCTTGGTGAAGCGCGGGAAGACCACCAGCACGCCGATCCGGTCGTATTCGGCACGCAGGAGGCGGCGGTCCGTGGTCAGGACGCGGTAGATGGGTACGCGTCCGTTGTAGGCGTCCACCACGGCGCGCATGGCCCCCACCCGCGCGGTGAGGGACCGCTCCGCCCGCACACCCAGCACCCCCTGCTCCCAGATCAGGCCGCAGGCCAGGCGGCCGTTGCGCAGCGCGCCGGCCAGCCGGGCGGTGCTGTCCAGGGGAACCAGCGGTAGCTGTGGAAGCAGGCGCGCCAGCGCGGGGCCATCCTCCCGCAGCAGGTGGTGCCACACCTCCACGCGCACCGCAGCCGCGCCGTAATCCACGACCTGAAGGAGGTGGTGCGGGAGGCCCAGGCGCTGCAGGGCGCAGGTGCGGTTCGCCCCGTCCAGAATCACGTAGCCGCCATCCGGCAGCGCCGCGGCCAGCGGCGGGTTGCGCAGCACCCCCTCCTGCTCCAGCTGCTCCACCAGCGCGGCGACGCGCCTCGGATCGGCGTCCTCGTGCAGGTGGACCTCCGCCGCCGGGACGATGCGCAGGGTGGGGAGGACCTGGGCGGAGGAGGAACGGGCGGGAGGCGTCATGGGCGACCGAGGACCCTGGCCAGGTGGTCGATGACGTCGATCTTGGTGACGATGCCGACGACGCGTCCGCTGTCGATGACCACAGCCGCGTTGGCGCTGAGGAAGATCTCCGCCAGCTCGCCCACCGGCGTCTCCGGCGTGACCACCGGGGCGCCGGGGTTAACCAGAAGGGTGATGGGGTCGTCGAGGCCGCCTCCGCCCTCCAGCAGGTAGGAGAGCAGATCCACCTCGCTGACCATGCCCACCAGGCCGCCGTCAGCCACCACCGGCAGCTGGGAGACGTCGTACTGCTTCATCTTGGCGATCACCGCGCGCACCTGCTCGTCGGGCGTCGCGGTGATCAGCGGCAGGCCCTTGGCCCGCAGCAGGTCGGCCACGGTGCCCAGCTCCGCCTCCAGGTAGCCGTTCTCCCGCATCCAGTCGTCGTCGAAGACCTTGGAGAGGTAGCGAAACCCGGAGTCGGGCAGGATGACCACAGCCCGCTTCCCCTCTCCGTGGTCGGGCAGACCGCGCAGGTAGCGCAGGGCCCCGGCCACGGCGCTGCCGCTGCTGCCTCCGCAGAACAACCCCTCTTCCCGCACCAGGCGACGGGTCATGAGGAAGGATTCCCGGTCGGTGACCTGGACCACCTCATCCACGACGCGGAAGTCCATGGTTCCGGGAAGGAAGTCCTCGCCGATCCCTTCCACCTTGTAGGTGTGCGCCTCCCCCAGCGTGCCGCTGCGGAAGTAGTGGCTGTACACCGAGCCCACCGGGTCCACACCCACCACCTTCACCTGAGGGTTGCGCTCCTTAAGGAAGCGTCCCACTCCGGAGATGGTCCCCCCGGTGCCCATGCCACAGACGAGGATGTCCACGCGGCCGCCGCTGTCCTCCCAGATCTCCGGGCCGGTGGTTTCGTAGTGAGCGGCGGGGTTGTCCGGGTTGTGGTACTGGTCGGCGTACCAGGCGCCGGCGGTCTCCTCCGCCAGCCGCCGGCTGACGCTGTAGTAGGAGCGCGGGTCCTGGGGCGCCACCGCCGTGGGCGTGATCACCACCCTGGCGCCGAAGGCGCGCAGGAGGCGGATCTTCTCCTCGGACATCTTATCCGGCATCACGAAGATGCAGCGGTAGCCGCGCACGGCTGCCACCAGGGCCAGGCCCATGCCGGTGTTGCCCGAGGTGGCCTCAACGATGGTCCCCCCCGGCCGCAGCCTCCCCTGCGCCTCCGCCACAGCCACCATGCGCACGCCGATGCGGTCCTTCACCGACCCTCCGGGGTTGAGGAACTCCAGCTTGGCCACCACGTCGGCGCGCACGCCCCGGGCCACCCGGTGCAGGCGCACCAGCGGGGTCCCTCCCACCACCTCCAGGATGCTGTCGTGGATGCGTTCGCCGGCGCGCACCTGCGTCCTCACCCCTCGGCCTCCCCCGCCGTCCCCCCGGCCATGGCCGGAATGATGGACACCTCGTCCTGCGGCCCCACCGGGGTCTCCTCCCCGCGCAGGGTGCGCATCTCGTCGCCGTTGACGAAGATGTTGATGTAGGCGCGCACGTGCCCCTGGTCGTCCAGCACCTGGGCGCCCACCCCCGGGTAGGCCGCGTGCAGGTTCGCCAGCACCTCCCGCACCGTGCTTCCCGGGATCTGCACCCGGCTCTGCCCGCCGGTCTGCCGCCGCAGCGGCGCGGGCAGGTAGACAGTTGCCATGGACATCACCTCCTACGCACCCCACGAATTCTGTCCGCGAATTCGTGGGGACCCCCGGAACTCATCTCCCCCTTCCTAGGACCCCAGCGCCTGGTCCAGGTCCGCCATCAGATCCTCCGGGTGCTCCAACCCCACCGAGAGGCGCAGCAGCCCCTCCTCCACCGCCAGGGGTGTCCCCGCCACGCTGGCGTGAGTCATCGACGCCGGGTGATCGATCAACGACTCAACCCCGCCCAGGCTCTCCGCCAGGAGGAACAGTCGGGTCGCGGACGCGACCCGACGGGCTTCCGCCTTCCCGCCGTGGACCACGAACGAGACCATGCCGCCGAAGCAGCGCATCTGCCGCGCGGCCAGCTCGTGGCCGGGATGGTCGGCCAGCCCCGGATAGAGGACCAGGCTGACCCGCGGATGCCGGCGCAGGAAGTGAGCCACCTTCGCCGCGTTCTGCGGGTGCCGCTCCATGCGCACCGCCAGGGTGCGCAGCCCGCGCAGAACCAGCCAGCAGTCCAGCGGGCCGGGGACGGCGCCCACCGCATTTTGCAGGAACTTCAGCCGCTGGTACAGGTCGGCGCGGGAGGTGAGCACCGCCCCGCCCACTACGTCGCTGTGGCCCCCCAGGTACTTGGTCGTGGAGTGGACCACCAGGTCGGCGCCCAGGCGCAGCGGCTGCTGCCCGTAGGGGGTGGCAAAGGTATTGTCCACCGCCACCAGCGCCCCGGCGGCGTGGCCCAGCTCCGCCAGGCGGGCGATGTCCAGGATGTGCAGGTAGGGGTTGGTGGGCGTCTCCAGGAAGAGCAGCCGGGTGCTTTCCCGCATCGTCCGCTCCACCGTGGGAAGGTTGCGCATGTCCACGAAGGTGGTCTCGATGCCATAGCGCTGCAGGACACGAACGAAGAGGCGGTGTGTGCCGCCGTAGACATCATCCGGGGCCACCACGTGGTCCCCGGGGGCAAGCAGCAGGGCCACTGCGGTGATGGCCGCCATCCCCGAGGCGAAGGCCAGCCCGTACTCCGCCTCCTCCAGAGAGGCCAGTGCCCGCTCCAGGGCGGTGCGGGTGGGGTTGGCGGTGCGGGAGTAATCGTACCCCCGGTGCTCCCCTGGAGCCTGCTGCACGTAGGTAGAAGTCTGGTAGATGGGAGGGATCACCGCCCCGGTGGTGGGGTCGGGCGCCTGGCCATCGTGGATGGCCCGCGTCTCGAAGCGGTGGGAGGACGGCATCAGGAGCACACCGTCTCCGCCGCCAGCGGGGCCAGCCGCTCTTCCACCTCCGGCCGCCCCACCGGCAGCAGCTCCAGGGCGTACACTTCGGCGAACCGTCGTGCGTAGGCATCGGCCACCGCGGCAACGGAGACCTCCTGGCCCAGCAGACGGCTCATGGAGGTGACGGGGCGGTTCAGGCCGCAGGGGTTGATCCAGGTGAAGGGCTCCAGATCTGTGGTGACGTTCAGGGCCACCCCATGCATGGTCACCCGCCGCTTCACCGCCACGCCCACGGCGGCCAGTTTCGCCTCGCCTACCCAGACGCCGGGGAAGCCGCGCATCCGGACGGCGTTGATCCCGAAGTCGGCGACGGTTCGGATCACCGACTCCTCCAGCGCTCGCATGAAGCGCACCACGTCCTCATCCATGGCCCGCAGGTCGAGGATGGGATACGCCACCAGCTGCCCCGGCCCGTGGTAGGTGACCCCGCCGCCGCGCTCGATCTGGTAGATCTCGACGCCGCGCTGCCGCAGCACCTCGGGAGGCAGCAGCAGGTGCCCCCGATCCCCGGACCGCCCCAGGGTGATCACCGGGTGATGCTGCAGCAGCAGGACCACGTCGGGGATGGCTGCCCGCTGCCGGGCGGCGACCAGCCGCCGCTGCAGCGCCCAGGCGTCGGCAAAGGGCGTCAGCCCTTCAAGGGTCACCAGCCATGCATCCCGCATCTTGGCTCCTATTCTAGCCGCATGCCCACGGCCAGGCGTGACCGCAGGCAGCAACGACCCGGCACGGTCGGACGCTCATGGCAACGTCGTCTGGGCTGGTCGGGCCTGTGCAGCCCGACGGGAGGGCGAAGGCCGCTAGGCCTCCGCCCGGAGACAGATGCAGGAGCGAGGGCGCGGAGCCAGGGGGTGCGCAGGTACTGGGCGCACAGACATGACAGCAGGCATCATAGCACGACATTCAGGCGGAGACCAGCGGTTCTGCCAGGACCGCCTCCCCGTCCGGGAAGCAGACCAGCGGGTGGCCCGGGGCGACGGTTACCTCCACCCGGGTCCCCGGAGGGTAGTTCGCCGTGTGTTTCTGCAGGCTGTGCAGTGTAGCCCCAGAGGGCAGGGCGATGCGGTATAGTTTCAGCGCGCCCTGGAAGAGACAGGCGGTGACGACCCCCGGCCCGGGTCCCGCGGCGATATCTACATCGTCGGCGCGCACCAGGAGGTCCACCCGGGTACCCGGAG
Source organism: Armatimonadota bacterium (assembly GCA_031459715.1). Classification (NCBI taxonomy): domain Bacteria; kingdom Bacillati; phylum Candidatus Sysuimicrobiota; class Candidatus Sysuimicrobiia; order Candidatus Sysuimicrobiales; family Candidatus Humicultoraceae; genus Candidatus Humicultor; species Candidatus Humicultor tengchongensis. Next base: position 45,511 of record JAVKIA010000004.1, read on the forward strand.
GCAGCGGCGTGCGGAAGGCCAGCACGCCGATCTCGGTGACCAGACCCTCCGCCTGCACCGTGGCCGCCAGGAAGTCGGCGCGCCCCAGAAACCCGGCGACGAAGCGCGTGCGCGGCAGGTGGAAGATGGCCTCGGGGACGTCCACCTGGGCAATCCGTCCCTCGTGCATCACCGCCACCTGGTCACCCATGAAGAGGGCCTCCTCCTGGTCGTGGGTGACGAAGACTGCCGTCATCCGGGTCTGACGCAGGATGGCGCGTACTTCCTCGCGCAGCTGCACCCGCAGGTCGGCGTCCAGGTTGCTGAATGGCTCATCCAGCAGCAGCGCCAGGGGCCGCGGAGCCAGCGCCCGGGCCAGGGCCACGCGCTGCTGCTCGCCGCCCGAGAGCTCGAAGGCCATGCGCTCCTCCAGGCCATCAAGCCCCACCAGCGCCAGCAGGTCACGCACGCGGCGCGCCCGGTCCGCATCCCGCAGGCCGTAGGCGACGTTCTCCGCCACAGTCAGGTGGGGAAAGAGGGCGTAGTCCTGGAAGACGAACCCGACCCGCCGCCGCTCCGGCGGCACAAACCTGCCCTGGCCGGTCACCACCTCCCCCCCCACCTCGACGACGCCCTGGTCGGGGCGCTCCAGCCCGGCGATCAGCCGCAGGACGGTGGTCTTGCCGCACCCGGAAGGTCCCAGCAGGGCAAGGATACGGCCCTGGGGGACGGCTAGGTCCAGCTCACGCACCACCGGAAGGCGGCCGTAGGCCTTGCTCACGCCGCGGCAGCGGATAGCCGCCTCCAGAGCCCTCACCCCTCTCCCCTCCACCGCTCCTGCGCCAGCAGCAGCCACAGGGAGAGGGAGGAGAATCCCAGCAGCATCAGCGCGGGAGCGGCTGCCCGGGCGAAGAACCCTTCGGTGGCCGTGGACCAGATGCGCGTGGCCAGCGTCTCGAAGCCCGTGGGGCCAAGCAGCAGCGTCGCCGGCAGCTCCTTCATCGTGGTGAGGAAGACCAGCGCCGCCGCTGCCACCACCCCCGGGCGGACCAGCGGCAGGGTAACGGTGCGCAGGACCTGGAAGGGGCTGCGCCCCAGGGTCTGCGCCGCCTCCTCCTGTGAGGGGCTCACCTGCGCCAGGCCCGCACGCAGCGGGCCCAGTGCCTGGGGCAGGAAGTGAACGGCGTAGGCGAAGATCAGTAGCCCCAGCGTCTGGTAGACGAACGGCAGATAGCGTGCGGCGAAGAAGACCAGCGATAGCGCCAGGACGATGCCGGGAAGGGCGAACCCGGCGTAGGTGAGGCGCGAGATCAGGCCGGCCAGCCACCCCCCGTGGCGCACGGAGAGGATGGCCACGGGCAGCGCCGCCACCACCGTGACTCCCGCCGCCAGGACGGAGGCATACAGGGAGCGAAAGGCGGGGCGCAACGCCAGAGCCAGGGGCTCACCCTGCCGTACTCCCACCACCAGCCAGTAGCCGATGACCCCTACAGGGACAAGCACGCCCAGCACGGTCGCCAGCCCGCACAGCGTCAGGGCCGGCCACCGCCAGGGGCCCAGCCGCCGGGGGGGAAGGGCACGGGAGGTCCCCCGCAGGCGGTAGAACCGGCCCCGCCCTTGCCGATCCTCCAGGAGCACTATCAGCGAGGCCATGGCTACCAGCACCAGGGAGAGGACGGCCGCGTAGTGCCGGTTGAAGGACGCCTGATACTGCAGGTAGATGGCCGTGGTGAAGGACTCGAACTGCATCATGGAAACGGCACCGAAGTCGCTGAGCACGTACAGCGCCACCAGCACGGCACCCGCGCCCACCCACGGCCTCAAGTGGGGGACGGTGACGCGGCAGAAGGCGCGCCAGCCTCCATCGCCCAGGGTGCGCGCTGCCTCCTCCAGGGCCGGGTCCATCCCGCGCAGGCCCGCCCGGGCGCTTAGCAGGACGTAGGGATAGGTCACCAGGGTGAGGGTGATCCAGGCACCGGGGAACCCGTAAAGGCCCCCTGGCCGCAAGGCGATCCCCAGGCGGTCTGCCAGGTGGTGCACCACCCCCCACGGCCCGAAGACGGTAGCCACGATGATCCCGCTGATGAAGGAGGGTACCGCCAGCGGCAGAACGGTGAGTGTACTCCACAGCCGCGCGCCCGGCAGGTCGGTGCGGGTGGTCACCCAGGCCAGGGGCAGGGCGACGGCCACCGCGCTGGCGGTGACGGCCGAAGCCAGAAGCACGGTGCGCAGGAGGATGCGGAGTGTACGGGGCTGCACCAGCAGGCGCCAGATCCCTTCGTCCGCGCCGGCCGCACGCACTCCCAGGTAGAGCACGGGCAGCAGCAGCGCCCCTGCCACCAGCAGCGAGGGTAGCAGAACTAGAGGGCCGGGAGGCCGACGACGGACCGGACCGCGGACCGGGCCCTCCCTGCGCAGCGTCAGGGCAGACGGCAGGGCCACAGCCATGGCCGCTACAGGATACCTGCCTCCCGCAGCAGGCGGAGGGTCTCCTCCAGAGCCTGCAGGTGGTTGAGGTCCACGGGCGGGGTGCTGATCTGCGCCAGCGGCCGCAGCAGGGGGTGGGCGGGAATGCCGGCGACCAGCGGGTACTCGAAAGTCTCAGTGGCGAAGTAGCGCTGCGCCTGGGGGGATAGCAGGAACTCCACCAGGCGCAGGGCCGCGGCACTGCGCGCAGTGTCTATAACGCCCACGCCGGCCACGTTGATCAGGTTGCCGGCGTCAGGCCCGGGGAAGAAGTAGTTACGCACCGGGAAGCCCTCCCCCCGCTCCTGCAGGAAGCGGAAGAGGTAGTAGTGGTTGACGAATCCCACGTCGATCTCGCCCGCGCCCAGGGCAGCGACGATGGCGGTGTTGTTGCGGTAGGCCCGTGGGGCGTTGGCCCTCATTCCCAGGAGCCACGCCCGCGTCCGCTCATTCCCCCACAGCAGGCGCATGGCCGTCACGTGCGCCTGGAAGGACCCGTTGGTCGGCGCCCAGCCCATGCGCCCCCGCCAGCGGGGGTCTGTGAAGTCGCGGATAGAGGCGGGAAGATCGCGGGGGGAGAGGCGACGCGTGTTGTACGCGACGACGCGGGCCCGGCCGCTAATCCCCACCCACAGCCCCTCGCCAGAGCGAAAGCGGGGTTCCACCTTCTGCAGAAGCCCCTCCGGCAGGCGCTGCAGCCGGCCGGCGTAGGCCAGCGCCCCCAGCGCACCGGCATCCTGAGCGAAGTAGACGTCCGCAGGACTGTTGGCCCCCTCCTCCATGATGGTGGCGGCGAGCTCGGCCGTCTCCCCGTAACGGACGCGTAACCGGACTCCGCTGGCCTGAGCGAACCGCTCCAGCAGCGGCCCCACGAGCTCCTGATTGCGTCCGGAGTAGACCGTGACCGTGGCCGGCTGCGCTCCCAGAGTGGCGAAGGACCCGAGGAGGAACGGCAGGAGGGCCACCAGGAGGACTATGGGGCGCGCGCACCGCAGGCAGGCACCGCTCATGGCCTCTCCCATCCCTCCCCTGCTCCCGAGAGCAGGCGGACTTGGATCGCTCCGCGCGTTACGCTATCCTAATTCTTGACCATGGAACAACAGAATCCACCAACAATCGTTGTTGGGTACACCGTGCGGCATGATCAGCGCCGCTGAGCTGCGCCAGCGCCTCCGGGAGGCCGGCCGGCGGGTCACGCCCCAGCGCGACCTGATCTTCCGCCTGCTGGAGGAGACCCAGGCCGACCACCCCTCCGCCGAGATGCTCCACCTGCGGGCCGCGCGCCAGATGCCCTCCATCTCCCTGCGCACGGTCTACGCAGTGCTGGCCGAGCTACAGGAGCTGGCCGTGGTGCGGCCCCTGGACCTGGGCACCGGCAGCACGCGATTCTGCACCAACGTCCGCAACCACCACCACCTGGTCTGCGAACGCTGCGGCCGGGTAAAGGACGTCTTCATGGAGCTGGCCTCGCTGGAGGTCCCCGAGGAACAGCGCAGCGGGTTTCTGGTCAAGGAGCAGTCGGTGGTCTTCCGCGGCCTGTGCGCCGGGTGCCGGGGCGCGGGCGCCTGACCCCGGTCCAGAGGGTGCTGCCCCTTCTACGGCTGCAGCGCCGCCAGCTCCCGGGTGGCCGCGGCCACCGCCTCTGCGGGATAGGCGTAGTCCTCCAGACGGCCGCTCAGGTACTCCTGGTAGGCCTGCAGGTCGAAGTGGCCGTGCCCGCTGAGGTTGAACAGGATAACCCGCGGGACCCCCAGCTCCCTCGCCTCCAGGGCCTCGTCGATGACCCGGCGCACGGCATGCGCCGACTCGGGCGCGGGGACGATCCCCTCGCTGCGGGCGAACTGCACCGCCGCCTCGAAGACCGCGCGCTGGCCGTAGGCTGCGGCCTCCACATACCCGGCATCGTAGAGCAGGCACAGCGACGGCGCGTCGCCATGGTAGCGCAGGCCGCCGGCGTGGATCCCCGGGGGGATGAAGGTGTGTCCCAGGGTGTACATCTTGAACAGGGGGGTGGTGGCCGCGGTGTCGCCGAAGTCGTAGAGGTAGCGGCCGCGGGTGAGCGAAGGGCAGGCCTCGGGCTCCACGGCCACGAAGCGGACGTCCTTGCCCTTGAACCGGTCCCGCAGGAACGGGTAAGCCAACCCGGCGTAGTTGCTCCCCCCGCCCACGCAGCCGATGACCACGTCGGGGTACTCACCGGCCAGCTCCATCTGCCGCCTGGCCTCCAGGCCGATGACGGTCTGGTGCAGGAGGACGTGGTTGGCCACGCTGCCGATGGAGTACTTGGTGTCGTCATGCGTGGCCGCGTCCTCCACCGCCTCGCTGATGGCGATGCCCAGACTCCCCGGAGAGTGCGGGTCCCGCTGGCGGATCGTCCGCCCGGCATGGGTCCTCTCGCTGGGGCTGGGCAGGACCTCCGCCCCCCAGGTCTCCATGATCACCCGGCGGTAGGGCTTCTGCTCGTAGGAGACCCGCACCATGTACACGGTGCACTCCAGGCCGAAAAGGCGGCAGGCCAGGGCCAGCGCGCTGCCCCACTGTCCGGCGCCGGTCTCCGTGGTCAGGCGACGCACCCCCGCCTCCCGGTTGTAGAAGGCCTGGGCCACCGCGGTGTTGGGTTTGTGGCTGCCCGCGGGGCTGGTGCCCTCATACTTGTAGTAGATGTGCGCCGGCGTCCCCAGGGTCCGCTCCAGGCGGTGGGCACGGTATAGCGGCGTGGGGCGCCACAGCTGGTAGATCTCCCGCACCGGCTCGGGGATTTCCACCTCCCGCTCGGTGGAGACCTCCTGCTGGATGATCTGCGGGGGGAAGAGCGGCGCCAGGTCATCCGGACCGATGGGCTGCTTGGTGGCCGGATGGAGCACCGGGGGGAGCGGTAGCGGCAGGTCGGCCAGGATGTTGTACCAGGCCCCAGGCAGGTCGCGCTCGTCCAGCACGAATTTGGTCTGCGGCATGCAGCCTCCACCTCCGGACAGGGAATGCGCTGGATGTAGTGCCGAAGACAACGGATAGCGGTTCGTCTCCGTGAGGGGAAATCCCTGCGCCGGATGGCGGGGAGCGGACCCAGGAGCTTCCGTCCCCTGCGGCCCTCGTCCCCAGAAATCCGCGGCACCGGACTGCCGGGGTGGGCCTACTCCATCTGGCGCACAGCCAGGGTGCGCAGGCGGTTGATGGCGGCGGCCAGCTCGTAGCGACGGGGCAGAGCGTAGTCGCCGGGGTGCCCCTCAAACCCCGAGAGGACCTCCAGACCCCGCTGCGCCACGTCCGCCAGCACCATATCCAGCACCGCGCCCAGGGGGCGCTCGCCGTCGAAGTAGCCTTTCTCCAGCGCGTAGAAGATGGCGTCGCCGATGGCACGGGTCTGGCTGGGATCCACCACCTGCTCCACCGCCGAAAGGTCGATGGTCTCGCGGCCGAAGACGATGGTGCGCAGCCCCTTGGCGTCCACGCGCAGGCGTCGTTCGCGGTAGGGATTAAACCCATGGGGCAGGGGGATGCGGGAGCGCACGCGCTCGAAGGGCCGTCCCTCGCTTGCCCGCCCGGAGGGCCGCGCGGCGGCGATGCGCCGCGCCTCCTCGGTGACCACGCGGGGGGCGAAGCTCTCCATTAGGATGACAGTGTCAGCCACCGCGAAGTAGTCACCCGAGCCGCCCATGACCAGCACCGTGGAGACGCCGTGGGCCTGGTAGAGGTGCCGCACCTGGTCGATGAAGGGGGTGATGGGTTCCAGGGCCTTGGGTACCAGCCGCTGCATGGCCTCGTCGCGAATCATGAAATTGGTGGCGCTGGTGTCCTCGTCGACGAGCAGGACTCGCGCCCCCACCTCCAGCGCCTCCATGATGTTGGCCGCCTGGGAGGTGCTGCCGCTGGCGTTGTCCGTGGAGAAGGCCTGCGTCTCCTGCCCGAAGGGGAGGTTGGTGATGAACGGGCTGATGTCCACCCGGGCAACCCGGCGGCCGTCCTCGGCGCGGATCTTCACCGTGTCGGGGTGCGTGGCCACGTACTCCCGCCCGTCGCCGGGGATGTGGGGGTAGATGCCGCGGGCCAGAGCGGCCAGCAGCGTGGACTTGCCGTGGAAGCCACCACCCACGATCAGGGTGATCCCCGCGGGGATGGCCATGCCGCTGACCGCACCGAGGTGCGGCGCCTGCAGCGTCACCGCCAGCTGCGGAGGGGCCCGGAAGGGGACAGCCCGGTGGGCCGGAAGGGGAAGGTCGGAAGCGCCGCTCTCCCGGGGGAGGATGGCCCCGTCGGCGATGAAAGCAACCAGCCCTCTGGCCCGCACAGCCTCCTGCAGGGCAGCATGATCCTCCGCCACCTCCACGTGGCGCCGCGCCGCCCGGGCGTCCAGGTTCGCCCACATCAACGCCCCTTCCACGGCGGCCGGGAGATCTTCGAAGAAGATGGCCAGCGCCTGCCTGGCCTGGATCTTCCGCCCCTCCGCGGGCAGGCCCAGGGCCAGGCGCAGCTCCACGAAGTCCTCGTGCAGGCGACAGGCGGTCCGCGGCAGGATTTCCTGTCCGCCGGCGTCCACCAGGAGCACGCCGCTGCGACCCGGCCCCCCGCCGCGCCGTCCCTGGCGGCGGGTCACCTCGCGGAAGCGGCGGGCCAGGAAGTCCTCCAGGGCCACGCGCCGCACGACCCCGTCGCGCAGGTCGGGGGGAATCTGCGCCTCTGCCATGTCCACCCGGACGCGCAGCAGGGAGGGCGGGGCGAAGGGGTCGGGCTGCACGTGATCGATGAAGAGGACGAAACGGGGGAAGCGGTAGGCCCCGGCGATGGCCTTGTAGGCGGCGTACCCTTTGCCCTCCAGCGTCAGCAACTTGTCCCGCAGGCGGTCGGCCGGCAGCATGGTCAGCAGGGGCGGCTCGGCCTCACCGCTGCGGCCGGAGCAGGCGCGCCGCCACCTGCGCGTAGAACTTCGCCGCCATCACCGCCTCGTCCAGGTCCACGTACTCGTCGGCGGAGTGGGCCAGGTCGGGGATGCCCGGCCCAAAGAGGATGGTGGGGATGCCGCGGGCGGCGAAGAAGCGGCCGTCGCTGGCCTGCTGGTAGCCCACCGGAGTGGAGTCCAGCCCCAGCCCGGCGGCTACCTCTCGGGCGGCGAGCACCAGCGGCGCGTCGGCCGGGGTTTCGATGGGCGGTCCCTGCTGCAGCGGCTCCACGGTCACGTCCAGGTCGGGGTCCTCCTCCCGCAGCCTGGCCACCACCCGATCGATCTCCGCCAGGGCCTCGGCCGGGTGCTCGTGGGGCAGGGTGCGCCGGTCGACGGTGGCCTCGCAGCGGTCGGGGACCACATTGGTGGCGATCCCGCCGCTGATGGTCCCCACGGAGAGTGAGGGAGGCGGGGTGAGCGGATGCCTCTCCCGGGCCAGCCGCGCGCCGATCTCCTGCTCCAGGGCGGTGAGCACCTTGACCATGGAGCGGATGGCGTTGACCCCGCGCCACGGAGTGGAACCGTGGGCGGTGCGGCCGCGAGTGACCAGGCGCACCCACAGCAGACCTTTCTCCGCGATGGCGATGCGGTTGTGGGTGACCTCGCCGACGATGACCTGGTCGGGCCGCAGCAGACCCCGCTCCACCAGCATCTCTGTGCCCCTGGCCCCGCCCACCTCCTCGTCGCTTACCAGGGAGAGCAGCAGCGACCCCGCCAGCGGTACCTCCAGACGCAACAGCGCCTCCACCGCCGTTACCATGGCCGCCACCGATGCCTTGGGGTCGGCCGCCCCCCGGCCGTAGAGGCGCGTCCCCTCGATCTGCGCACCCAGGGGGTCGTGGCGCCAGGCGCGGCGGTCTCCGGGAGGCACTGTGTCCAGGTGGCTGTTCAGCAGGAGCTCCGGGCGTCCCGACCCCAGGCGCAGCAGGAGGTTGGGCTTCTTGGGCTCCTCCGCCAGGACCTGGAAGTCCACCCCCAGCCTGCGCAGGCGTGCCCCAATCAGGTCCACGGCGCGGCGGGTGTCGCCCGGAGGGTTGGTGGTGTCAGTGCGCACCAGCGAGGCAAGCAACCCCACCAGGGAGGACCGCTGCCGCTCGACCTCCCCGGTCAGCACGGGGGCATCGGAGGGCGTCGCAGAGCTCATCGGGCCAGAAGTAGGTTCTCCGCAGGCGGGAGCGTTGCCTGCGGGGTCAGCGGGTGGGAGCCGGGGCGGGCGGGGAAGTGGCCGGGCGGGCCACCCGCTGTCGGGCAATCTCCACTGCCTTCGCCAGCTGGGCATCGTGGCCGCGAAGGAAGTCCTCCGAGGTGAGGTCGAGGATCACATCCGGGGTCACCCCCGCCCCTTCCAGCCGCCGCCCCTTCCCGCTGGTGAGCCGGCGGATGGTCACGCTGAGCGCGGAGCCGTCGGAGAGCTCGAACAGCGTGCTGGCCTCCACCGCTCCCGCGGTCTTCACCCCCACCAGCGTCCCCCGCCGGTGCTCCACCACCGCCGCCGCCAGCAGCTCCGCCGCGGAGGCGGTCCCTTCGTTCACCAGCACCACCAGGGGAGTGGCCCCAGGCAGCAGGGGGCCGCGCTCGGTGTACACCACCTCCGTCCCCCGGCTGGTGACCTGCTGGTAAATGGGGAGACCGCGGGGGACAAGCAGGTTCAGGGCCTCCCGCAGCTCGTGGAGGAAGCCGCCGATGTTGCTGCGCAGATCCAGCACCAGGGCGCGCATCCCCTGCCCCAGCAGGCGCTGCAGCGCGGTGCGCAGCTCTCTCGCCGAACCCTGCGTGAACTCGTAAAGGTAGATGTAAGCAATCCCCGGCTCGACCATCCGCGCGGCGAACAGCGGCGGGACCACGATGGGCGCCCGGGTGATGGCGCGCATCAGCGGTGCCGGGTAGCCGGGACGTTCGAAGGTAACCGTCACGGTGCTGCCGGCGGGGCCGCGGATCATGTTGACCACCTGCTCGGCGGTGAGGCCCCCGGTGGGCGTGTCGTTCACGCGGACGATTCGGTCGAACGGACGCACGTCCAGGCGCTGCGCCGGACTGCCCGGTATGACCTGCCACACGTAGAAGCGCCCGTCCTTGGGCAAAAGGACCATGCCCACGCCGGCGAAGCCGGCCTGCTGCCGCTGCCGGGCGATGCGCTCGCGGTACTGCTCGGGGGTGAGGAAACCGGTATGCGAGTCGTTGAGGCTGGCGGTGACCGCGGTGATGGCGGCGTAGGCCAGATCACGGGCCGACACCTTGCCCTGCGCAGCGGTGAGGGCTGCGGCAAACGCGGCACGGAAGATCCTCTCCGCCTCGTCGGGAGCGGTGCCCCTGGGGATGACGGCGAACCGGGCGGGGACGCCGGCGCTGCTCAGAGACGCCGTGATCCCCTCCAGGGCGGCGTTGAGCAGGCGCACCCGGTCCACCAGTGCCTGCTCCACGTACTCCGCATCCAGCACCTGGATCGCTTCCAGAACCAGCCCGGCGTCGGCGGCAGCGCGCGCGGGAGCGGGCAGCACGGCCACCGCTGCCACGACAGCCAGCAGGAGCAGGCGCTTCATCCTCGCGGCGAACCTCAGGCGCATACCTCCACCCTCAGTCTGGCCATCCGCTCACAGCGCCGGACGGAACGGCACCAGACGCAGGATCCAGGTGTTCAGGACAAAGAGAGCGTCGCTGGCCAGGGCCAGGCCCATGATCAGGAGGAAGACGCCGCTCAGGGTGGTGATGGACCGGCTGTAGCGGCGCAGCCAGGAGAGGTCCAGGGTCAGCGTGAGCAGCAGGGCCGCCAGCAGGAAGGGTACACCCATACCCAGGGCATAGGTGAACAGGAGGAGCGCGCCGCGCTGCGTGCTCTGCTCCTGCGCCGCCAGCGTCAGCACCGCGGTGAGCACCGGACCGATGCACGGCGTCCAGGCGAAGCCGAAGGCCATCCCCACGGGGACCGCTCCTGCCAGGCCCCAGGGGCGGCGGCTGAAGTGGAAGCGGTGCTCCCGGTACAGCAGGGGCGCCCGCAGCAGGACGGCCAGGCCCAGGGCGATGATCAGCAGGCCGCCGACACGGCTGAGCCAGATGCGGTTGGACAGGACGAAACCGCCCAGCAGCGACGCCGAGGCCCCCAGGGCTGTGAAGACGAGGGCGAAGCCCCCGACGAACAGCCCGGTGGCCAGGAGCACCCGCCCTGCGTGGCGGCGCCTCTGGGCCGCTTCCATCTCCTGGAGAGAGAGCCCGGAGACGAAGGAGATGTACCCGGGGATCAAGGGGACGACGCAGGGCGAGAGAAACCCCAGCACGCCTGCGGCGAACGCAACGGGAAAGCTGACATCAGGCACCGCACCGTCTCCGCCTTGGGCCCATTGTACATTCCCCCAAACGCCCGCGCCTACGCCCTTCTTCTCCTGCGCAGCGGATGCAGGCGCACAGCCGATCCGGCGCGAAGGCCGGTGCGCGTCGCAGCGCTGCCCTCGCGCACAGCGATCTCCAGCAGGCCCTCGCTGCCGGGGAGGAGGAGGAGCTCTCCCCGCCTGCCGCTGCCGTAGGTGGCCTGCAGGCGGAGGGGCCATGCGCCGCGGGCGGTGCGCAGGGTGAAGGCAGGGTGCGGCGCGGCCAGCTCCGGCGGGATGCTGGTGACCAGGTTGCCGAAAGGGTCGACGTAGAGGATCTCACCGACCAGCACCTCCCCACGCCACTCTGCGTGCGGTGCGGGCAGCTCCACCGGATCATCGATAGGACGGCCCAGACGGGCAGGCGGTTCGCCCAGGAGCAGCCGGGCCGCCGCCGGCGCGAAGAGGTCGCGACCGTGGAAGGTGCTGGAGGCAGACGGCAGGGCGACCGCGGGGTCGAGGTGAAAGACCCGCGGCCACCCCAGGCGGCGCGCCGCAGGCAGGAGCAGACCGTTGTCGGGCCCGACGAAGCACTGCCCGCCCGAAGCCACCACCAGCGGGCGCCGCTCGGTACCCACGCCCGGATCGACCACGGCCAGGTGGACGGTGCCGGCCGGGCAGAATGGCGCCACGGCGGCCAGCAGGAACGCCCCCTGCCGCACATCGTGACGGCGCACATCGTGGCTGATGTCCAGGAAGCATGTCTCCACGCGCGCCGCCACCACCGCCTTCATGGCGGCGGGGTAGGGGGAGCGGCTACCGAAGTCGGACAGCAGGGTCAACAGGCGCATGGCGTCGTCGCAGCACTGCCGGACTGTCTGCCGGGCCCGCCGCTCCTGAGCCGGCTGAAGGGTCCGTCGCTCATCCCTCCTCCGCCCAGGAGACCACAAACCGGGCCAGCACCTCAGCGGTGGCCGCCACCGAGGCCAGGTCCACCCACTCCTCCGCAGCGTGCGCACCCGACCCTGCAGGACCGAAGATCACCGTGGGGATACCGGCGGCGGCCAGCAGCGCCGAGTCCATCCAGGGGGAGGCCCCCACCAGGGCCGGTTCCCGCCCCAGCACCGATCTGGCGGCACGCCGCAGCGCGCCGACCAGCGGCGCCTGCGGAGGACTCTCCAGGCCGGGGCGAAAGAGCGACAGCGACCAGGTGGCCTCAAAAGAGGGGTCTGCCCGGCGTAGCTCCGCCAGCAGACCCTCTACTTCCGCGGTGACGTCCTCCGGACGCTCTGCCGGCAGAGTCCGCCGCTCCACCTGCAGCCGGCAGCGCTCCGGGTAGGTGCTCAGGCCCTGCCCTCCGGTTATCAGTGAGGCATGCACCGAGGGCCGCCCCAGGAGCGGGTGACGGCGACGCGGGTAGTGCTCGCGCTCCAGCCGCTCCAGCGCTGCCAGCACGCGGCCCATGCGGACGATGGCGTCCACACCCTCGTCGTGGCGGCTGCCGTGCGCTGCGCGGCCCGCGGTCTCGATGGTGATCCAGGCGAAGCCTTTGTGGGCGATGCACACCTCCAGGGCCGTGGGCTCGGTGACCACGGCCGCTCCCGCCGTCACCTCCCGGACGACGGCTTCGGTTCCGCGGCTGGCGTACTCCTCGTCGGCCACCATGGCCAGCACCACGTCGCCCGGTGGGGGTCCGGCGGCTGCGGCGGCCAGCGCCGCCTCCACCATGGCCGCCACCCCTCCCTTCATGTCGAAGGCGCCACGCCCGTACAGCCGCCCCTCGCGGATGACCGGCTCAAAGGGGTCGACGGTCATCCCCTCCACGCCCACCGTGTCCAGGTGGCCGTTCAGTAGCAGAGGGGGCCGCTCCCCCCGTCCGCGCAGGCGCGCCAGGACGCTGGCCCGGCGGGGCCCCACCTGCCGTACCTCCGCCTCCAGCCCGGCGCTGCGGCAGTACTGGCAGAGGAAGGCGGCGATGGCTTCCTCTCCGGGTGCTCCGGGGACCAGATCTGGGTTCACGGAGTTGTGGCGCACCAGGTCGGCGAGCAGGCGGATCAGGCGCTGGGAGTCGATCATGCGTGCTCTGTGGTCACAACCGGGAGAAGCTCGAGCACGTCGGACCTCCTACTTCACGAGCACGTTGGACCTCCTACTTCAACAGGCGGGAGAGGCGCCGGTCGGCGTAGACCTTCCCGCCGGTCTGGCAGCCAGGGCAGTAGGAGGTCTCCCGTTCCTGGAAGTAGACGGCGGCCAGCCGCCCACCGCAGCGAGGGCATTCTTGGCCGGCCCGACGGTGGATGCGGAAAAGGTCTTCTGGCTCGCGCAGCGGCAGGGTCTGGCCGAACCGGGCGCGGTGCTCCTCGATGGAGCGCTGCAGAACCTCGCGGATCGCCGTGTGCAGGCGCTGCTGCTCCTCCGGCTGCAGGGATCCCGTGAGGGCAAACGGCGAGAGGCGGGCTTCCCAGAGGATCTCGTCGGCCCAGGCGTTGCCGATGCCGGCCAGGTAACGCTGGCTGGTCAGGAAGCGCTTGAGCTGCATCTGCGCCTGGGCCAGCATCGCCGCCAGCACGGGGGCGGAGAACGCTTCGTCCAGCGGCTCCAGGCCCAGCGTGGACAGCGGCTCGGTCCCCTCCACTTCCTCCGCCCGCCGCAGGTACAGACCGGCACGCTTCTTCGGCCCCCGCTCCACCAGCCGCAGGTCATTGCCGTCGTCCAGAGCGAGGGCTAGGGCCACGTCCTTGGCCAGGCGCTGTCCAGAGGGGACCACCTGCAGCCGGCCGTCACGGCCCAGGTGTACGATCATGACCAGCCCGCCGGAGAGGTCGAAGAGCAGCAGTTTCCCCCTGCGGCGCACGTCCTGGACGGTCGCCCCCGCGAGGGCCTCAAGCGGCGGGTGAACCGACTTCAACAGGGCGGCGCTGTGCAGGTGCGTCGCGCGGATCGTCCGCCCTGACACTTGGGGCCTGAGGGCGGCGACCAACGCCTCCAGCCAGGGAATCTCAGGCACCCGCCAGCTCCGCCGCAGCCCAGCTACTTGCCGCCTGCAGCGCCGCCGCCACCGCGCCCTCTACGATGCCCTGGGCGAATTCCGGTCTCCCCCCACCCCGCCCCCCGTACTGACGGAGCGTCCGCTGCAGCAGCGCGGCCACATCCACCCCCACATCGGGTGAGCGGGCGAAGACCACATGTCCCTCCTCCGTGGCCAGCAGGACAACCAGGCCGCCCTCCGAGACCAGCGCCCGGGCCAGGCCCCGCACCTCATCGAGGGGTCGCCCCCCGAGCACCTCCGTCACCACCGCCGGGGCCTGGACGTCCCGGCGGCGCAGGCCGGCCTCCACGGCCAGGAGCCGCTGCAGCGTCTCTTCCGCCCGCCGCGCCGCCTCCTGTTCCCGCGCAGCCAGCCGCTGGACCGCGGCCACCACCTCCTCCTCCCCCGTGGAAAGCAGGCGCAGGAGGTCGGCCAGGAGGCGGCTCTGCCGGCGGCGATCCCGCAGGGCGCGCCAGCCGCAGAGGAACTGGACGCGGGTCCCACCCTTGTATCGCTCCCAGCCGGTGACGGCCACCATCCCCACCTCGCCCGTGGCCCGCACGTGCGTCCCACCGCAGGGGGAGCGGTCGAACCCTTCGATCTCCACCAGGCGAATCGTCCCGGACTTCTGCGGCGGGCGGCGCAGCCCCCAGCGGCCCACCTCCGTCTCGTCCACGAAATGGAGGCGCACCGGCCGGTTCTCCATCACCACGGCGTTGGCAGCATCCTCCAGCCGCGCCGCCTCCGCCGGGCCGAACTGCGCGGCATCCAGGTCGACCGTGCAGCGCTCGGCGCCCAGGTGGACGGCCAGCGTGGTTGCACCCAGCTCCCGTAATGCTGCCTGGGAGAGAAGGTGCTGGCCGGTGTGCTGCTGCATGTGGTCAAAGCGGCGCTCCCAGTCCACGCGGCCCTCCACCACCTGCCCGGGGAGAGAGGCGGGATCGCCTCCGTCCAGACGGTGGAGGACGCGGCCGTCATCGGTCTCCGTCACCTCCAGGACGGGCAGGCCTCCCAGGAGGCCTGTGTCGTGCAGCTGCCCGCCGGAGGTGGGATAGAAGGCGGTGCGGTCCAGCTCCACCAGCACCCCGCCAGAGACGGGGCGTGCGGCCTGCACGCGCGCCTGAAAGGTGCGCAGGTAGGCGTCGGTCAGGTAGAGCCGTTCGGTCATCTGTGGGAGCGCCATGCTGCCTAGCGTTTCAGGCTGAGCGTCAGGCCGTCCCGCAGCGGCAGGAGCACCGAGTGCAGACCGGGGTGGCCGAAGGCCAGCCTGTTGTACTGCCGGACCCCTTCACGGTCGGCGGCAGACCAGCGTCCCTCGGGCGCGCCGGGGACCACCTCCCCGCCCAGCAGCGCGTTGTCGGCGACCAGCAGGCCCCCATCGGCCAGCAGGGGGAGGACCAGGTCGAAGTATGCCGGGTACTCGGTCTTCACCGCATCCAGGAAGACGAGCCCGTAGGTCATCCCGCGCAACGTCGGCAGCACCTGCAGCGCGGCGCCGGGCAGGACCTCCACCAGGTCGGAGAGGTCCGCCCGGGAGAGGTTTGCCTGCGCCCGGGCGACGCGCTCCGGGCGCAGCTCGACAGTCTGCAGCCGCCCTCCATACTCCCGCAGCGCCCGACCCATCCAGATGGCGGAGTAGCCGATGGCCGCCCCCACTTCCAGGACGCGGGAGGGACGGGCCAGGCGCACCAGCAACGCCAGGAGGCTACCCACCTGGGGGCCGCAGATGGGGATGCGCTCCTCCCGCGCCTGCGCCTCCAGCTCCACCAGCAGTGGGTCGCGCGGCGGCAGCAGGTCGTCCAGGTACTGCAGGACCCGGCCAGACAGGAGTTCGGGCATCAGCTCGTCAGCATCCCCAATGTGTCGTACAAGAGCGTAGCGTATTCCACCCCTGCAGGTACAGCGCCGGGAAGGCCACCTGAGGGTTCGTGTTTACTTCCAGCCAGGCCTGTGCTAGACTGCGCGGCGGCAGGTAGGGCGCAACGCGCAGTATCTGTACGTTTACAGAAGGGAGAAGGGTCTTGATGGCCACAGGCACGGTCAAGTGGTTCAGTGCGGAGAAGGGCTACGGCTTCATCTCCGTGGAAGGCGGCAAGGACGTCTTCGTGCACTACACCGCGATCCAGTCTGACGGCTTCCGCACCCTCCAGGAGGGGCAGGCCGTACAGTTCGACATCGTGGAAGGCAAGAAGGGTCCGCAGGCGGCAAACGTCACCATCCTCTAGATCACGCTCGCCAGCGCCAGACGGCAGCCCGGGTATTCCCCGGGCTGCCGTGTTTCTGGCCGAAAAGCCCCAGGGGAGACCGCGGCCTGCCGCGAATCTGCATCACCGTGGCACTGCTTGCCCTGGTGGACTATCTCTTCCTGTTCCTCTACCTGGCACTATTGGTGCGCGTCATCCTCTCGTGGGTGCCCGGCGCGATGGACAGCGGCGCCGCCCTTTTCGTCTACAGGATCACCGACCCGCTCCTGGCCCCGCTGCGGCGGGTGATTCCCCCGGTGGGCGGGCTGGACATCACACCGCTTATCGCCTTCCTCATCCTGGGCGCGGCGCAGCGCATCGTCCGCGAGATCCTGCTTAGCCTGATGTTCTGATCTGCCTGAAGGGCCGGACCTGATAGGCGCAGCCCCGGTCGGTGGCTACGGCCGGGTGCCCGCGGGGGGATCGTGCCCCTCCCGTCCGCCGGAAGCGGCAAGACCCGCTGCGGCCACAAGCGCCGGCACGTTCAGCGCCAGGGTCAGCAGGAGTGTGTTCCGCAGGCCAATCACGTCGGCAGTGGCCCCCACCGCCGTGAGCATCAGCCCCCCGATCCCCCAGGCCAGGCCCATGACGATGCTGGAGGCCAGGCTGGCGTGCTGCGGCAGGCTCTCCTGCGCCATAGTCACGGTCACCGGCGCGGAGGTGTACAGGAGGATCCCCGCTATGGGGAGGAGGAGGAAACCCCAGCCCAGCGGCGCCAGAAGGTAGACCGCCATGAGTGGGGCGCTCAACAGCAGCGAGAGCAACAGGACCGCCCGGCGTCCCAGCCACTCGGCCAGGATGCCGCCGGTGAACCCCCCGGCAGCTCCGATCCCCCCGAAGAGGAAGACTGCGGTTCCGCCCAGGACCAGGGAGAGCCCCCGCTCCCGCAGCAGCAGCGGCAGGAAGGTGATGAAGGAGATGGAGACGATGCTGCGCACGACCACGTAGATCCACAAAAGGAGCAGGGTACGCCGCTGCGCCCGCAGCGCCCGGCGGATGGTCCCCGCGCGGGCGGGGCGGGCCGTAGGCCAGCGCCACAGGATTGCGGCCAGGAGGACCATGACCACCGCTCCAGGGAGGCCGGCCGGAAGGGTCCAGGCGAGCCCCTGCCACTGCACCAGAGCGGCGATGTACAACGGCCCCACGGCGTAGGCCAGCTCGCCGCCGGCGACGAAGATGGCCAGCCCGGTGGCGCGGCGGGCACCGCTGTGGAACCCGGCGGAGGCCGCGCCCTGCGGGTGGAAGGCGGCCGTGCCCACCCCCGCGCAGAGCAAGGCCACGATCAGCGCCGGATACGTGGGCAGGACCCCGGTGAGGCTCATGGCCGCCACGGTGAGCAGGGGGCCCAGGGCTACCAGACGGCTGCGGCTCTGGCGGTCTGCCACCAGCCCGAAGAAGGGCTGGGAGAGCGCCGATGAGGTGTTCAGGATCGTGCCCAGCAGCCCGGCCAGCGCCAGGTTCAGGTTGAAGCGCGGCACCAGCAGCGGCAGCAGCGGGGAGAGCCAGGCCATGTGGAAGTCGTTTAGGAAGTGGGCCAGGGTAACGCCAAGCAGCCGCCGCTGCTGCATCGGCGGTACGGGAGCCACGGTGGGAGGCAGGAGATCACGGGCGGGGGCCAGCGGCACGAACGCCATTATAGCAGAGCAGCTTCCGCCGCCCGGGGGATGAGGTCGCCGCCCCTGCGGCGAAAAGAGGGCATGCGTACCCGGCTCTCTCCTGTGCGCAGCGTACCCTCCTCCACAGACGCCCTGGCCGCCGGCCTGCGGGCCGCGGTGCGTGGGGAGGTGCGCTTCGACCACTTCTCCCGAGTCCTTTACAGCACCGACGCCAGCATCTACCAGATCCTCCCCCTGGGCGTGGTCCTGCCGAAGGACGATGAGGACGTGGCGGCGACACTGCGCCTGTGCGCGGACGCCGGCGTCCCCGTGCTGCCCCGCGGTGGCGGGACCAGCCTGGCCGGGCAGGCCATCGGTCGGGCGGTGATCCTGGACTGCTCCCGCCACCTGCGGGCGATCCTCGAGGTCAACCCCGACCGCCGTCTGGCCCGGGTGCAGCCCGGCGTGGTGCAGGACGACCTGAACGCGGCGGCGTCACCCTTCGGCCTGCGCCTGGGGCCGGACACGGCCACCAGCAACAGGGCCACCCTGGGCGGGATGATAGGCAACAACTCCTGCGGCGCACGTTCCATCGTCTACGGCAAGATGGTGGACCACGTGGAGCGGCTGCGCGTCCTGCTGGCCGACGGGCAGGAGCTGGTTCTGGGGCCGCTGGACGAGGCCGCGCTTGCGGCCAAGATCCAGGAGCCCTCGCGCGAGGGGCAGCTTTACCGCACTGTCCTGGAGACGGTCCAGGCGCACCGCGAGGAGATTGAGCGGCGCTATCCCAGGCTGCTGCGGCGCGTCGCCGGTTACAACCTGCCGGAGATGCTGCTTGCTCCCTTCAACCTCTGCCGGCTGATCGTGGGCTCGGAAGGCACTCTGGCCACAGTGACCGAGGCCACGGTGCGCTTGGTCCCTCATCCGGCGCACACGGTGCTGACCGTGCTGCACTTCGCCGACCTGCAGGAGGCGCTGGAGGCGGTTCCCCTCATCCTGGCCCACCGGCCTTCTGCGGTGGAGCTGGTCGACCGCTTCGTCCTGGAGATGACTCGGGCGCAGCTGGAGTACGCCCGCCGCATGACCTTCGTCCAGGGGGACCCCGACGCCCTGCTGCTGGTGGAGTTGGCTGGCGACCATGGCGACGAGGTGCTGGACCGGCTGGCCGCGCTGGAACGCTCCCTGGCCGCCGGTTCCCGGCCCTACGCCGTGGGACGCGCCGTGGAAGGGGCGGAGCAGGACAACATCTGGCGCGTGCGCAAGGCCGGGCAGGGCCTGCTGCAGGGGATAAAGGGCGACGCCAAGCCCATCACCTTCGTCGAGGACACCGCCGTCCCCCCGGAGCGCCTCGCCCAGTACATCGCCCGCTTCCGCGGCATCCTGCAGGCGCACGGTGTGCGCGCCGCCTTCTACGCCCACGCCAGCGTAGGCTGCCTGCACGTCCGACCGCTCATCAACCTGAAGGACGCTCAGCAGGTCCAGACCATGCGGGCCATCGCCGAGGCGGTGGGGGAGCTGGTCATCGAGTTCGGTGGGGCCATGAGCGGGGAGCACGGCGACGGACTGGTCCGGGGGTGGTTCCTGCAGCGCTACTTCGGCCCGGTGATCACCCAGGCCTTCCGTACCATCAAGCAGGCCTTTGACCCCCAGGGGCTGATGAATCCCGGCAAGATCGTGGATCCGCCCCTGATGACGGAGGACCTGCGGTACGGGCCGGGGTATCGCACCCTGTCCCTGCCCACCCACTTCGACTGGAGCCGCGACGGGGGCTTTGCCGCGGCGGTGGAACTGTGCAGCGGTGTGGGCGCCTGCCGCAAGACCGGAGAGGGGACCATGTGCCCGTCCTACATGGTCACCCGGGAGGAGGAGCACTCCACGCGCGGACGGGCTAACCTGCTGCGGGCGGTGCTCTCCGGCGTCCTCCCGCCGGCGGAGCTGACCGGGCGGCGTCTCTACGCGGCCCTGGACCTCTGCGTGGAGTGCAAGGGATGCAAGGCGGAGTGCCCGGCGAACGTGGACATGGCCAGGCTGAAGGCCGAGTTCCTGGCCGGCTACTATCAGGCACACGGGGTGCCGGTGCGGGCGCGCCTGTTCGCCCACGTCCACCGGCTGAACCGGCTGGGAGCGGCGCTGGCTCCCTTCTCCGGATGGCTGGTGCGCTCAGCGCCGGCCCGCCTGGCGCTGGAGCGGCTCCTGGGCATCGACCGGCGCCGTCCCCTCCCCCCGTTCGCCCGCCCCACCTTCGACGCCTGGTGGCGGCGCCGCGGCCCGGGAGGCCCCGCCCCTCCCCAGAGGGCGCAACCTGCTCAAGCTCCCGCATCCGCAGCCACTCCGCGCGCCCCCGCACCCGCAGGACGCGTCGCCCTCTTCGCGGACACTTTCCTCCGGTACAACCACCCGGAGGTAGGGCGGGCCGCGGTTGCCGTGCTGGAACGCCTGGGCTACGACGTGATCGTCCCGGACGTGGTCTGCTGCGGCCGGCCCATGATCAGCAAGGGGCTGCTCGAGGCGGCGCGGCGCCACGCTGCGGAGAACGTACGCCGGCTGCTCCCTCTGGCCCTGGCCGGCGTGCCCATCGCCGGATGCGAGCCCTCCTGCATCCTCACGTTCCGCGACGAGGTCCCCGACCTGCTGCCCGGGGAGGACACCCGTCGCCTGGCGGCGCAGACCTTCCTCATCGACGAGTTCCTCCAGCGCCACATCCGGCAGCGCGGCTGGCCCGCCTCCGACCACAGCGGGCGCGTCCTGTTCCACGGCCACTGCCACCAGAAGGCCCTCGTCGGGACCGGCCCGGCGGTGGAGGTGCTCAGGGCCGCGGGCTATCAGGTGGAGGTCGTGGACTCAGGCTGCTGCGGCATGGCCGGCTCGTTTGGCTTCGAGCGCGACCACTACCAGATCTCCCTGGCCATGGGAGAACGCCGCCTCCTGCCCGCCGTCCGCGCGGCGGCCCCCGAGGTGCAGGTGGTGGCTATGGGCGTCTCCTGCCGGCAACAGATCGCCCACGGGAGCGGACGCCGCGCCCGGCACCTGGTGGAACTCCTGGCGGAGGCGCTGGACCGCTAGAAGCAGCAGGAGCGCCCCGCCTGCAGAGGCGCCTCAATCGAAACGTTCAGGCGCGAGCCTTGGACGACTCCCTGGTGGCGCGGCGCCGCCGTTTCGCCCCGTCCACGCTCCCGGGGAGCGTCTCCTCCCAGGTGACGATGCTGTGGAAGAAGACCCGGTCGCCTTCCTCCAGCCCGCGCGTCACCTCGGTGATGTGTACGTTGGTGGCGCCGAAGTCGGCCAGGGCCGACTTGACCGCCGCCTCCGGACGGGCGTCCTGGCCGCAGGTGAAGATGTCCAGGGCGACGTAGCGCAGCTCAGGCCAGGTGTGGACGGAGAGGTGAGATTCGGAGATGACGACGACGCCGGAAACCCCGCCCGGGTTAAACCGGTGAAAAGATATGGACCAGACCTGGACCTTGGCCGCCTCCGCGGCCCGCACCAGGATCTGCTCCACCTGCTCCACCTTGCTGATGATCTCCGGATTGCATCCGGAGGCCTCGACAATGTAGTGGTGCCCGACGGCATCCATCTCCCACCTCCTCCTCCCCCGCCGCGCGCCGCGCTGGCGGTGTAGGTCCGTTTGCCGGCTCGGAGTATACGGGTGCCGTCAGGGGGTGTCAACGCGATGCGCTGGCTCGGTAGCGCCCCGGACCCTCACAGGGAGGGACTACCGGATGCCGGGGGCTGCTCACTCACCGAGGAGAGCCTCCACCTCCTCCCGAGCGCGGGCCAGCACCTGCCGGATCTGCTCCATCTTCTCCGGGCTGACCGTGTGCCAGGGACCGCGGCGGCGGAAGGACAGTGCCAGGTGCCACAGCTCCCGGTACGCCGGTCCCCAGGCATGCCAGCGGCGGCTGAACCTGGTGCGGACCTCCTCCACCGCCTCCTTGCGCTTGGTGAGGAACTGCCGCCCCTCTTGTGTGATGGTGTACACCCTCTTGCCGTCCTGCTGGCTGGAGGTCACGTAGCCCATGTCCTCCAGCATCTGCAGCGCCGGGTAGACGGCGCCGGGGCTGGGGGCGTAGAAGCCGCCGAACTGCTCCTCCAGCGCCCGGATGATGTCGTACCCATGCATAGGTTTGCCCGCGAGCTGGTCCAGGATGAAGTACTTCAGGTCTCCTCTGCTCAGCAGTCGCTCCCGCAGGGGGCCAAAACCTGCCCACCCTCTGCCAAACATGCTCGCACCTCCCTCAGGAATGAGATATATCGCGATACTATTAAACCCTTGTCGCCTCCCTGCCGTCAACGCCCCGCGCTTCAGAACAGGTCACCGGGGCCAGGCTGCCAGGAGCAATCACAACAGGAGGCTGCGGATGGCAACAAGGATCCCGGTGGCCGCCAGCGTCACCGCCGCACCAGCCAGAAGCACCCCGGCGACGATGGCCAGGGTGGCCCCGCGTCGCTCCACCCCCAGCAGCCAGGCCAGCGCCACCCCGGAGTACGCCCCCGTCCCCGGCAGGGGCACGCCCACGAACAGGGCCAGCCCCACCAGCCCATAACGGTGGACCAGCCCCCCGCCCCTTAAGCGCACCCGCTCCGCCATCAGCCGGCGGAACCAGCTCCAGCGGGAGAGGACGCGGTCGTAGAAGAGGTCGAGGGTGAGAAACCACGGCGGGATCAGGGCGCAGTTGGCGGCCACGGTGATGCCGAAGACCAGCAGGGGGTGCAGCCCCAGGCCCACCCCCAGGGGGATAGACCCGCGCAGCTCCACTCCGGGAACCAGGGAGACGCCCACCAGCCAGAGCAGGTGGCGGAGGATCATCGCTGCCTCGGGGCCTGCGGCCTCACCGCCGCGGCACCTGCTCGCCAGCCAGTTCCAGGAAGCGGATCACCGTCTCGATCCCGCGGAAGAAGTTGGGCAGGTGGAACTTCTCGTTGGGGGCATGCAGCCGGTCGTCGGGCAGCCCAAACCCCATGAGAACCGCGGGGGCGCGAAGGGCGTTGACGAAGCCGGCCACCACCGGCACGCTGCCGCCCTCGCGCATGAACACCGGCGGGCGGCCGAAGACCTCCTCCAGGGCCCGGGCCGCGGCGCGCACCACCGGTTCCTCCGGGGACACCAGCACCGGATCGGCCAGGGAGAGGACCCGCACCTCGGTGCGGACCCCGGGCGGGGTGAGCCGCTGCACCTTCCGGCCAAGCGCCCGCACCACCGCCTGCGGCCTCTGCGCCGGCACCAGGCGCAGGCTGAGCTTGGCCGTGGCCCGCGCCGGGATCACCGTCTTGGGACCCGGCCCGGTAAAGCCACCCACGATGCCGTGGACCTCCAGGGTTGGACGGGCCCAGCGCCGCTCCAGGATACTGAACCCTTCCTCCCCGGGCGCGACGTCGATGCCCAGGTCGGCCAGGTAGGCTGACTCCGCAAACGGCAGCCGTCCCCAGGCCTCCCGCTCCAGCGGCGAGGGCGGCTGCACCGCGGTGTAGAAGCGGGGGAGAGCCACCCGCCCCCGCCGGTCGCGCAGGCCGGCGATGATGCGGGCCAGCGCCTCCAGGGGGTTGGGCGCCGCGCCGCCGTACTGTCCGGAATGCAGGTCGCGGGACGCCCCGCGGGCCTCCACCTCCACGTAGACCAGGCCGCGCAGACCCGTCACCAGCGCCGGAGTCTGCGGCGCGAAGAACATCCCGTCACAGACCAGGGCGGCGTCCGCGCGCAGCATCCTGCGGTACCGGGGGATGAGCCCGGTGACCCGCGGGCTGCCCAGCTCCTCCTCCCCTTCGATGAAGAACCTGAGATTGAGCGGTAACCTCCCGGCGGCGCGCAGCCACGCCTCCACGGCGCAGAGCTGGATCATCACCTGCCCCTTGTCGTCGGAGGCCCCGCGGGCGTAGAGGTCCTCCCCGCGCAGCATGGGCTCGAAGGGAGGCGACGTCCACTCGTCCAGGGGGTCGGGCGGCTGCACGTCGTAGTGCCCGTAGCAGAGCAGGGTGGGCCGGCCCGGGGCGCCCAGCCACTCCCCGTAGACGATGGGGTGGACGCCGTTCTCGATAATCCGGGCCTGCAGCCCCATCCTCCGCAGCCGCTCCTCCAGCCACAGAGCGGCGCGGCGCAGGTCAGGTGCATGCTCCGGCAGGGTGCTGACGCTGGGGATGCGCAGAAACGTCTTCAGTTCTTCCAGGAACTGAGAGCCCATCTGGCGCGCGTAGGTCTGCGGGTCCACGATTCCTGTGCATTCGGGATAGACGCACGCTGTCCCTCTGCACGCGGGTGGGGGCAGCCCGGGCTCAGGCGCCGGCCCGAACCGCGGGGCTCAGGAAGGCGGCTCCCGGGGTTGCAGCCGCACCTGCAGGGTGATGTGCACCGCGTCCTCGGCCACGAAGAACAGGAAGCGGGGCACGGGGAGGCCGAAGTCGGTGAAGCGGACCACCACCGCGCCCTCTGCTGTGTAGGTGTTGCCCACCGCGGTGATGGCGAGCGGCACCTCCACCTCCCGGGTCACCTCCCTGACGGTGAGCTGCCCGCGCAGCAGGCCATGAAACCGGGGCAGTTCCGGTGATGCGGCCACGACGGTCCCGCTGAACGTGATGAAGGGATGGGCTGCGGTGTGCAGGAAGGCAGGGCTGCGCATCTGGGCGTCGCGCAGGGCAATGCCGGTGCGAATGGTGCGGGCGTCGACCTGCGCCTGCACCTCGGCCGCGTACCCGCCCTCGCTCTGGCGCACCACCACGCTACCGCTGACCTCCCGCGTCTCCCCGACGAAGCCCCCGCGGTTGTCGCGGACGGAGAACCGCACCAGGCTCTCCTGCGGTCGCAGGGTGAACGCGCCTACCGGAAGGGAGCTGGGAGCCAGGAGGACGGCGACGACGGCGGCCAGGCACTTCATCTCGGGTCGGGGTGGAACCCTTTCGAGAATGCGTCCGGACTTGTCACGGCTATGTCACACCCTTCGCTCATCGACCCTGCGGGGGCCGACCGAGGGGATGCCCGGCCATCCGGAGAACATCAGGGTCGTGCGCGCCTCTATCTGGCTGTCGCGACTGGCCGACCCTGGCAGGAGGCGGGGGATGATGCGTCGCCTGGCGGCGCTGAGCCTTGCCGGATTCGCTCTTACCATGCTCTTCCTGGCCGCCACAGGGCGGGGGACCGAGGGCTGGTTCTTCGTCCTGGTAGTCTGGATGGTGCTGGTCTTCGTCCCTCTCTGGCTGGTCGTTGCCGCTTTCGAGTCCATCGGCCCCGCGCTGCGCGGCCGCGCGGCGCAGAGGCTACGGACGCGGCAGGAGGGCTACGGTTCCGCTTCGGAGGCGTCAGTGCTGGTCGAGGACGTCTTTGCCCGGGAGGTGGTCATGCCGCGGATCGCCACGCCCCTGCAGGTGAAAAGGGCACAGGAGGCCGCTGTGGCCCTGCTCCTCCTGGCCCGCCGCCACCCTCTGCGGCAGGAGGCCCTGCAGCGTGCCCTGGACCGCTGCCTGGGCTGCCTGGAGGCCTGGACGCGGGACCTCGGCGGCTGGGCAGCCACTTCCGCTGCCGGGGACATTCAGGGCCGCTGGGCTGCCGTGCGAGCGCTGAGCGCCCTGGCCGCCCTGAGCAGGGTACTGGTCGCCCTGTGCGAGGACCGCAGCGGGCGATCCTGGCCGGGCCCAGGGGGATCCACCTCGAGGGCGTTCCTTGATGCTGTCCTGGATTACTGCGACGAGCTGGCGCTGCAGGTGGATGTGGTTCCCTGGGCGGAGCCCCCGCTACGCCTCAATACCGATCCCCAATACGTGGAGCAGCTCCGCCGGGCCTGGCAGGGATACGCCAGCGCGCCCCAGCCGTCCCCGGCCGCGCTGCAGGCCTTCCTGAGCGCGGCCCTCCCGGGGATGGCCTTCTAAGCCCCTGTGCTACACTCTTGCCCGTGGCCCTCCTTCTCCACGAGTCGGACGTAGCCGCTCTTGTCGCCATCGACGAGGTGATCGAGGTCGTCGAACGCGGCTTCCGTGAATACGCCGCCGGGGGAGCGGTCAACCGTCCGCGGCAGCGGGTGCGGCTGGACGGAGCCACCCTGCACGTTATGGCTGCGGGCATCTCCGGATGGGGCGTGCTGGGCCTGAAGAGCTACGCCGTCACCCCGCGGGGACGGCGGTTTGTCTCCCTCCTCTACAGCGCAGAGACGGGCGACCTCCTGGCGGTGATGGAAGCCGACACCCTGGGCCGGCTGCGCACCGGGGCAGCCAGCGCGGTGGCCACCAGGTACCTGGCCCGGGCGGATGCGGGCACGGTGGGCATCATCGGCACCGGGGGGCAGGCCCGGACGCAGCTGGAGGCCATCGCCCGGGTCCGCCCGGTGGCGCTGGTGCAGGCCTACAGCCGCAGCCCGCAGCGCCGCGAGGCCTTCGCCGCGGAGATGGTGCGGGTCCTGGGGGCGGAGGTCGTTGCGGTGGACTCCGCGGAGGAGGCTGTAGCCGGCGCCGACATCGTCGTCACCATGACCACGGCGCGGGAGCCGGTGCTGCTGGGCCGGTGGCTGCGTCCGGGGATGCACGTCAACGCCGCGGGATCCAACGCCGCCGAGCGCCGGGAGCTGGACACCGACGCCGTGGCCCGGGCGGACCGGATCGTAGTCGACTCCAGGGAGCAGGCGCTGCTGGAAGCGGGGGACCTGCTTGTACCGGTGCAGGAGGGCCGCCTCTCCTGGCAGCAGGTGACCGAGCTGAGCGCGGTGGTGGCGGGCGCGGCCCCGGGGCGGCAGAGTGACCAGGAGGTCACCCTGTTCAAGTCCCTGGGGATCGCCCTGGAGGACGTGGCGCTGATGCACCTGGTGTACGCGCGGGCCAGAGAGGCCGGCCGGGGAGAGGAGATCTGACGCCAGTGGACTTCCACCTCGCCATCAAGTCGCTAACCAGTCATGCCTGCGAGGCGCTGGCCGTGGAGCTGCACGAGCCGGCGGACAGGCTGGAGGGCTCTCTGGCGGCGCTGGACCGCGCCCTGGGACGGGGGCTGCAGCAGGTGCTGGCGGAGGAAGGCTTCACCGGCAGGCTAGGCCGTACGGTGGCGGTGCACACCCATGGCCGGGTGGCCCCGCGGCGGATCATCGTCGTCGGCCTGGGCCCCCAGAGGGCGCAGTCGCCGGAGACCGTACGCACCGCGGCCGCCGCAGCGGTGCGCCGCGCCGCGGACATGCGCCTGCAGCACCTGGCCTTCGCCCCCCTTCCGGAGCGAGAGGCCCGACTGCGGTCACTTACCCAGGCCCGCGTGGAAGGCGTCATTCTCGGCGCCTACCGCTTCGAGCGCTACAGAAGCGAGCCAGCGCGACCCCTGGCCCGCGTGGACCTTCTGCTGGCGGAACGGGCACAGCAGAAGGCCAGCGAGCGCGGTCTGGCCGAGGGCCGCCTCTTCGCCGAGGCCACAGTGCTGGCCCGCGACCTGACCAACGAGCCAGCCAACGTGCTCACCCCCGCACGGCTGGCGGAGCGGGCGGCGGAGGTGGGAAAGCAGGCCGGAGTGCGGGTGACGGCGCTGGGGCCAGGGGGCCTCTCCCGCCTGGGGATGAACGCCCTGTTGGCGGTGGCCAGGGGCAGCGCCGAGGAGCCGCGGCTGATCGTCATGGACTACACGCCGGCCAGCCCGCGGCGCACCGTGGCCATCGTGGGGAAGGGGTTGACCTTCGACAGCGGGGGACTGGACCTGAAGCGGGCCGAGGACATGGCGACGATGAAAGAGGACATGGCCGGGGCGGCGGCGGTCGTGGGGGTGATGTCGGCAGTGGCGCAGGCGGTGAGGACCATCCGCGTGCTGGGCATTGCCGCCGCCGTGGAGAACATGCCCGGGCCAGCGGCGATGAAGCCGGGCGACATTATCAGGGCCATGAACGGGAAGACCATCGAGATCACCAACACCGACGCGGAGGGGCGCCTGGTGCTGGCCGACGCACTGGCCTATGCCGCCGGGCAGCGGGTGAACGAGCTCATCGACATCGCCACCCTTACCGGCGGGGCGCGCATCGCCCTGGGCCCGCACGCCGCGGCCATCATGGGGACTGACTCGCGGCTGGTGGAGGCGCTGCGCCAGGCGGGAGAAGAGGCGGGGGAGCGGCTCTGGCCGCTGCCGCTCTACGAGGAATTCAGCGAGGCCGTGAAGAGCAAGGTGGCCGACCTGCGCAACTCCGCCTCGCGGTGGGGATCCCCGGAGAAGGGGGCGGCCTTCCTCAAGGAGTTCACCGGTGGGAAGCCCTGGGCACACCTGGACATCGCCCCGGTGGCCTTTGTGGACCTGGAGGAAGGGGCGGGGCCCTACCGCCCCCACGGCAGCGCCACCGGGTTCGGGGTGCGCACGCTGCTCACCTACCTGCGGCGGCTGGACGCCGCTCGCTAGGGCCCCCCACTCTGCCGCAATTCCCGGACAGACTCTTAGGCGGCGTGGGCCAGGACCCAGACGGTCCCCTCGGGGGGAAGGGTGTGCCGGGTGACGGATACCGTCTGCCCCTGCCGGACCACAGCGGCCCGGCCCTTCAGGAAGTCGTCTACCGGTCCGATCGGCCAGCCCCCGGTGGCCTCCGTCTTGTAGTGCATGGGGATGATCAGGCGCGGGTTCAGCGCGGCCACCACCCCCGCCGCCTCGGCCGGGCCGACGGTGTAGTGGCCGCCGACCGGGATCAGCAGCACGTCGGGCCGCCCCACGGCGCGCACCTGCTCCGCATCCAGCGGGTGGCCCAGGTCGCCTGCGTGGACGACACGCAGCCCCTCGACCTCGAAGATGAAGATGGCGTTGCGGCCCCGCTCCGTACCCCCGCTACTGTCGTGAAAGGTGGGCACGGTGGTGATGCGCACCTGCCCAACCCATTCGTCCACCTTCGCCCACTCCTTCCCCTCCCGGGCCAGGCCGCGGATCACCTTTGGTCTCCCCTTTACCCCCTGGAGGTAGTTGTGGTCGAAGTGCTCATGGGAGATAGTTACCGCCGTGGGAGCCACATCCGGAAAGGCGTAGCCGCAGCTGACGTCGTATGGGTCCATGAGGATCGTGGTCCCATCGCTTGCCCGCAGCAGGAAGCTGGCGTGCCCGTAGTAGGTCAGCTCCATAGTGTGACCTCCCGCTCTCTGCGTACCGGGGCCGCATCCGCCCGCCTCCACTGTGCGGAGCGGACCGTTCCTGCCACCCCGGCCTCACGGATCTTGTACGCCGTCCTCGGGTGCAGCCCTCCCGGACGCCGCCCCGCTATGAGCCCGCTGACCCGCGGGCACCCAGGTCCGCCGGGGATCGATGATGTGTATCACCGCCCAGCCCCGCGCCTCCAGCTCCCGGGCGATGAACCGGCGGTGACAGCGCCAGGGGAGGCGCTCGCTGCAGACCACCGCAGCAGGCGCCTCCCGCAACAGCGCCTCCAGCCGGGCCAGTCCCTGCCGGAAGTGCTCGCTGGCCATGTAGGCCTCGTAGCCGCCCACCCGGAAGCCGCCCAGGCTCTCCCCCAGGTGGACGTAGGCGATTCCCGCCGCCTGGAGCCATGCGGCGAAGGCGGGCTGCACAAAGTGGGGGAAGCGGCGGCTGGTGGGAAAGCGACGGACGTCGACGATGCGGACGATGCCGAAGGCCCGACAGCAGTCCAGGAACTCCTGCGGGGAGCGCGTGCTGGTCCCCAGCGTGTAGGCGGTCGGCACCGCCGGGACCCCGGGGCCCTTCAGGTGTGCAGTTCCACCACGTCCCCGTCCTCCAGGACGTGGTCGCGCCCCACCATCTGCCCGGAATACTCGTTGCGCCCCCACAGGCGGGCGAACCTCAGGCGGCGCACGAAGTCCTTATGGATCGCCTCCGCGGCGTCCAGCACCGTGGACCCGCGCCTGAGGACGAAGGGGGCGCTGCGGTCCGCCTTCCGCCCCGGCGGCTTGCTGTAGACGCGGATCACCTCCAGCAGGTCGAACAGCCGCCGCCGCAGTTCCTCCAGGTTCTCCCCCGTCACCGCGGAGGCGGCCAGCAGCGGCAGCGTTGCCCCCACGGCCTCCTGCAGGAGCGCCAGCCGCTCCCGCGCCCCCGGAGCGTCCACCTTCAGGCCGGCTATCATGGCCGGCTTGCCCGGTGTCGGGACCGCGGCCGGCGGGCGCAGCGGCACCCGTGCCTCCTGCAGCAACTGCAGGACCGTCTGCGTCTGGTCCAGCACGTTGTCGTCCGCCAGGTCCACCACCACCAGCACGGCATCGGCCGTGCGGATGATGCCGTAGAGCCAGCCCTCGGATAGCTCCAGGGAGAGCGGGGGGAGGTCCACCAGCTGGATCTGCACGTTCTCAAAGGTGACCATGCCCGGCAGAGGCGTGCGGGTGGTGAAGGGGTAGTCGGCCACCTCGGGCTCGGCGCGGGAGAGCGCTCGCAGGAGGGAGGACTTGCCGCTGTTGGGCGGGCCCACCAGCACCACCTGACCGGCGCCTTCCCTCTCCACATGGTAGAAGGGCTTCTGCCGGGCCGCTCCTTTGCGTCGCTGCTGTAACTCCTGGCGCGTCCGGGCGATGCGGCGCTTGATGTCCGCCTGCATCTTCTCCGTCCCCTTGTGCTTGGGGATGGTGGCCAGCATCTCCTCAAGGGCGGCCAGCTTGTCCTGGGGGCTGGCCGCCTCCTTCCACTTCCGCTCCGCAGCCAGGTACTCCGGGGTCAGGTTCGCCGGCATGGGTCCCGGGCCTATTGTAGCAACGCCGGCGCCGGGCCCAACGCGACCGGATCGGAGACGGATCTCCCGGAATCGGGGGAGAGTCCTGGGGGCTAGACCAGGGCGTACTCCCGGCGCAGCTCTTCGATCACCTGATCGGCGGCCTGCGCCATGAAGGCGGCGATCTCCTCAGGCGTTCGCGGAGGGGGTGTCTCCGGCGACGGGGCGAAGATGCGGGTGGCGTGGTACTCCAGGAAGGGCGAGATGGCGGGGAAGGGGTAGATGACGTAGACCTTCTTCCCCGTGGTGTGGGCGTGGATCATCTCCGAGAGGACGCCGAACGACATCTGGCTGGTGGGGTAGAAGACCACATTCAGGTCGCTCTGGTCAATCAGCCGCAGGTCGCGCACCACGGTGGCCCGCCCCAGGGTGAGCCGGGTGCGCTCGTCCAGGGCCTGTGCCCACGCCCGCGCCTCTTCCAGCGATCCCGCCCAGGCCTCGATCTCCGCCCGCTGCTGCGGGGAGAACTGCGCCTCGAACTCTCCGCTGCCCATGCGGCCCAGGGCGGCGGCCTCTTCGTCCTTCACCGACAGCGGGTCAAAGACCACGAAGTGCTGGCGCAGACGCGCGGCGAAGGCACGGGCCTCTTCAATGAGGTGCCAGTGCCCCTCCCGCCTCAGGTGGGTGATGGGGTAGCCGAGGTAGATGCGGGGCCTTTTAAAGCAGATCAGGTCGAACAGGGTCTTGGTGGGCTCGTCATGCGCCACCACGTAGTGCGGCACGCGCTCGTAGTCGGCCAGGGTCCGCGTGAGGAAAACCTCCTGCTCCTGCCACAGGATCAGCTCGCTGGGCGGCACCTGGCCTCGCCACTGCTCCGTCTCGTTCAGGCGGCGGTGGATCTGGTAGATGCTGTCCACGATGGTGACGTAGAAGATCCCCTCCGGTCGTACCGGAGGCGACAGCCGCAGCTCGGGCAGCATCTCCTGCACGGCTGAGGCCGCCGGCCGCGCCGTCCGCCGACGGGTCTCGTCGAAGATCAGCTTCAGGTAGTGGGTGTCCAGGCCGGGGATGAGGTGCCCCTTCCACCAGAAGCAGGCGTGGGTCACCAGGATGGTGGCGCAGTCCTCCTGCCAGAGGTCGGGATCGTTGACCACCTCGGTCAGGACCACCGCCCGCAGCTGCTGCAGCGCCTCGGGAGCCATGTCCAGGATGGTCTCAGTGTCCACGTCCAGCCCCAGGTCGCGGGCCCGCTCCAGCATCAGCCGCCCCAGGTCCACCAGCCGCAGACGCTTGATGGGCGAGGTCCAGCGTCCCGCCCGCTGAGCCTCGGCGATCCAGCGCGCCGCGTCATCCACCAGGCGCACCAGGTAGCCGGGCCCGCCGCCCAGCTCCCGCACCTTGCCGCATCCGGAGATCCCGGTGGCGATGACGATCATGCCCCTTCCGCCTCTCCCTCCCCGCCGTGATCACGCCAGGGTGAACCGACGCACGCGCTCCCAGTCCGCCTGGAGGCCGAGACCGGGTGTGGAGGGAAGGTCGACCATGCCCTGCCGGGGAACAGGGAACGGCGTGGTGAAGATCTCGCGCAGAGGGTTCTGCACGGTCCCCCCGCCGGCGGCCAGCAGGTCGGGGAGCATGTACTCATAGAGCAGCAGGTTGGGCGTGGCCGCGGCCAGGTGGAGCGCGGCCAGGTGGGCCACCCCTGCGGAGTACCCGGTGTGGGGGGCCACCCGCAGGTTGTAGGCGTAGGCCAGAGCGCCCAGCATCAGGGCGGCGGTGAAGCCGCCCATGCGGGCCACGTCCGGCTGCAGGATGTCGATGGCCCGTTGGGCGATCAGGTCGCGGAAGCCGAAGACCCCCGACTCTGCTTCCCCGCCGGCGATAGGGATGGTGGTGCTGCGGCGCACCAGGGCGTAGCCCGAGATGTCGTCTGGGGGAACCGGCTCCTCCAGCCAGGCGACGTCCAGCTCCTCCAGGTGACGGCAGAAGCGGATGGCTGTGGCGGCGTCAAATGCTCCATTGGCGTCCAGCAGGAGCAGCACCTGCGGCCCCACAGCCTCACGGATGGCCCGCACCGCCGCCAGGTCGCCGTGGAATCCCCCCTCCGCCTCCCCCCGCCCCACCTGCACCTTCACCGCCGCAAAGCCGGCGGCCACCTGCCCTCGGGCCTGCGCCACCATCTCCTCCGTGGGCGCCAGGTAAACCTTGGAGGCATAACAGGGGACGCGCCCGCGCCCGGCGCCCCGCATCGCGCGGTAGAGCGGCTCACCGGTCGCCTGCGCCACCAGGTCCCACAACGCCATGTCCACGCCGCTTATGGCCTCCAGGACGAATCCGCGGGAATGCCCCCACCGGCGCAGCCGGGCAAACATCTCCTCCCACAGGTGCCCCACGTCCCGCGGGTCCTGCCCCACTAGCGCGGGGGCCAGCAGGTCCTGGACGATGGTCGCCGTCACCCGCGGCGCGCGGCGGACGATGCACTCCCCTACACCGACGCGCCCGTCGTCTGTGCGCACCTCCACCAGCGTGGCCGCGAAGGTCTGGTAGGGACCGATGGCAAAGAGCACCGGACGCTCGGCCTGTGCCGCCAGCGGGTGGACGGCGATTTGCTCGATCCTCATCGGTAGAGGTCCTCCTGGGGCGGCCGCAGCAACTCCCCCGCCCGCCCATCCGCCGCCTGCACGGGCGCCCCCCGGACCAGCACCACTGGCGTACCCTCGTCGGCCTGCCCCTGGAGCAGTCCGGCGGCGGATGCGAGCTCGTCGGCCACAGCCTCCACGGTGCGCCGCAGCACGTACCCGTAGCGGTCCGTCTGCCCCACGTAGCTGCGCGCCGGGGCCAGGCCGGCCACCCCGATGGCCACTCCCACGGCGCCCTCGCGGTGTGGCCGCCCGTGACTGTCGCTGATGATGACGGCGACCCGGGCGCCGAAGGCCTGTTGCACTGCCTGGGCCAGCTCCCGCGCCGAGCGGTCGGGGTCCAGGGGCAGGATGCTGATCACCTCGTCGCTGCCCGCGACGTTGGAGTGGTCCACCCCGGCATTGGCGCAGATGAACCCCAGCCGGTGCTCGGCGATGATCAGCCCGGGGCGGTACCGGTTGATAGCACGGGCTTCGTGCAACACCACCTGGACGAGGC
The DNA here is from genome assembly GCA_031459715.1 of Armatimonadota bacterium. Lineage (NCBI taxonomy): Bacteria > Bacillati > Candidatus Sysuimicrobiota > Candidatus Sysuimicrobiia > Candidatus Sysuimicrobiales > Candidatus Humicultoraceae > Candidatus Humicultor > Candidatus Humicultor tengchongensis. Next base: position 78,788 of record JAVKIA010000004.1, read on the forward strand.
GCGGGTCCTTGCCGGTCTCCTCGGCCAGGCGCCGGGCGGCGTCGCCTGGCTGCACGGTGCGCAGATCCACCACCCGTCCCTCCGCTTTGGAGACCACCTTCTGGGCCACCACCAGCACATCCCCGTCGGCGGGGGCCAGCCCATTGTCCCGCAGGCACCGGACGATGACCTGCGGCAGGTCCGTCCCCGGGCGGATCTCCGGGAAATGGTCCAGCGCCCACAACTGCATCTGCCGCACGCCTCACCCCGCCCCGCCGGCCAGGCTGGATGGCGGTCCGGCGACGGCCAGGGAGTAGTGGTCCGTGGGAAAGCGCTGCGCCGCCTGCTGGATCTCCGCTGGGCTCACGGCCCGGATGATCATGGGGTAGCGCAGGAGGTAGTCCAGGCCCAGGTCGTAGAGCTCCATCTCGGCCAGCGCGGCGGCCAGGCCGCCATGGGTCTCCAGGCGTACTGCCAGGGAGCCGATGAAGTAGTCCCGTGCGTCGGAGACCTCCGCCGGCGTCGGCCCCTCCTGCTGGAAACGCCCCACTTCCTCAAGGATGGCATCCACCACCCGGGGGATGTGGTCGGGATGGACGCCCGCCCTGGCCCACCAGGGCCCGGCCAGCAGCCCGGCACGCGCCTCGACGAAGGCGTAGTAGGCCAGGCCCATGGCCTCGCGCACGCGCTGCCCGACGCGCCCCATCATCCCCTGCCCGCCCAGAATGTGGGTGGCCAGGGCCACGGCATAGTACGCGGGGTTGCGCCGCTCCACGGCGATGCCTCCCAGGACGACATCCGCCTGGGCCTTTCCCGGGAGGACCACCGTCTCCCGCCGGAGCGCCGGCGGCGGGCACGGAGGGGCTGGAGGATCGGCGATGGTGGCGCCGCGCGGCCAGTCTCCCAGGGTCCGTTCCGCCTCTGCCACCGCCCGCTCCGGCCGCACATCCCCCACCAGGACCAGAATCGTCCGCTGGGGCCGGAAGAAGCGGGCATGGAATGCGGCGAGAGAAGCGGAGTCCAGGCTCTGCAGCACCTCTTCCTCGCCGGCCGGAGGCTGCGCGTGCGGGTGGTCCGGGGGGAACGCCAGGCGGCGGAAGAGCCGCTCGGCCATGTAGCGGGTGTCGGTGGCACCAACGCGCAGGGCTGTGAGCAGCTCGCCGCGGACCTTCTCCACCTCATCTGGCGGAAAGGTGGGGGCGGTGAGCACCTCCGCCACCAGTCGCAGGTAGGTGGGGAGATCTTCGCTGAGGGCGCGCCCGGCGATACCAATCATCTCGGCACCGGGGAGGACGGCCAGCGTCGCTCCCAGCCCATCCAGCTCCTCCGCCAGCTCCTGCCCGCTGTGCTCACGGCTGCCGCGCTGCAGGGCCGCAGAGACGAAGCGGGCCAGCCCTGGACGGTCGCCGTCGAACCGGGAACCCGCGCCCACCAGGGCGTGCAGCGCGACCATGCCGCTGCCGGGCCGGTCCACGGCCAGCAGCCGCAGACCGTTGGGCAGGACCGTACGGACAATCTGTGCGGGGCCGACCACGGCGGATTCGGCCGCCACACCCTGCGCCGGAGGCCGGTAGTGGGCCAGGGGCGGGGTGGGGGCAGCCACCGCAGCGATCCCCTGCGCCCCGCCCTCCGGAAGGTACCAGCCCACCGTCCGCTGCCGCTGGGAGAAGGTGGCAGCGGCCACCCGCTGCACGTCCGCCCCGGTCACCCGTTCCAGGCGATCCTGCAGGGTGAAAAAGGCGTCGGGGCGGTCCACCATGGCGTAAAACCCGATGAGGTAGCCCAGCCCGTGCACCCCGTCACGGGCGTAGACGAACTGCGCCCTGGCCTGCCGCTTCACCCGGGCCAGTTCCTCCGGCGGCACCTCCTCCCGCGTCAGCAGATCCAGCTGCTCCAGCACCGCCTCCTCGATGGCAGCGGGGAGGACACCCGCCTGCGCCGTGGCGCCGATGCGTAGCAGCCCCGGATCCCGCGTGGGGTAGACTGATGAGGTCACCTCAGCGGCCAGCCCCCGGTCCACCAGCGCCCGGTAGAGGCGGGACGAGCGAGCTGCCCCGCCACCGTTGGCCTGGCGCCCTCCCCCCAGCCCGGTAAGAACCCCGTCCAGGACCAGAAGTGCCGGGAAGTCCGGGTGCGCGGCTGGCGGCACGCGGAAGGCCATCTGCAGGTAGGCGGTGGCTCCGCCGGGGCGCTGCACCACCACGCGTCGCTCTCCCTCCTGGGGAGGTTCCTCCACCTGCACCGGCGGGATCTCCGGCCCGGGATCCCAGGTGCCGAAGGCACGCCTCAGCTGCTCCAGCACCTCGGAGGGCTGGAACGCCCCCACCACCACCGCCAGGGCATTGCGCGGGTGGTAGTAGGTCTGGTAGTGCCGCTGCAGGTCGTCGCGGGTGATTCGGCGCAGGTCACTCTTCCAGCCGATGACGGGATAGCGGTAGGGGTGGACTTTGAAGGCCAGGGCGCTGACCTCCTCGCTGAGGTGTGATGTGGGGAAGTTCTCCGCGCCCTCCCGCTCGGCGATGATCACCGTTCGCTCGCTCTCCACCTCCTCCGGCTCGAAGAGAGTGTTGCGCATCCGGTCCGCCTCCAGGGCGATGACCGCAGGGAGGTGCGCCGCGGGCAGGACCTCGTGGTAGGCGGTGAAGTCCCAGCTGGTGAAGGCGTTCCACCGTCCGCCCAGGCGCTCGATGGCCCGGGTGAGGACGCCCTTGGGGTGGGTGGGCGTGCCCTTAAACAGCATGTGCTCCACCCAGTGGGAGATCCCGGTCCGGCCGGGCACTTCGTTGCGGCTGCCCACGCCGTACCACATCCAGAAGGTCACCACCGGAGCGCTGTGGCTTTCCAGCAGCACCAGGCGCAGGCCGTTAGCCAGTTCCGTAACCAGCGGGGTCATGGTGTCTCCCACGCGCGTCCTCCGCCCGCGCCGCAGGCGGGATAGAATGAGGCCAGAGCTCGCTACGCGCATTGTACCAGGGAGATGGCCGCCATACGCCACGTTTCGCCGCCCGCCGCCGGCGGGCCCTCCCTGCACCCCGCCAGGGTGCAGCGCCACCGCCGCCGGTTGCTGCGCCGCTTTCGCGTGCGCACGGCGGCGGCCGCCCGCCGCTTCGTGGAGCGCCTGGGGTTCTGCTACGCCTTCACCCCCGGTCCGGGAGGGATCCCCGGGCTCTTCGACGTCATCGGCACGCGGAGCACCGATCGGATGTGGTCCTGGGCCTGGACGTGGAAGGACTCACTGGTGACCAAACGGCAGATCTACTACGGCCGCGTCCTGCGGCGCAAGCCCACCTTCATCGCCCTGGCCTACCTCCCGGCCTTCTACGCTCTGTCCGGTAACGTGGGCGAACCCGACGACTACCTGCTGGCCTACCGGGCCGGGCACCTCAGCCTCCTGGCCCGCGAGCTCTACGAGCAGATCGAGCGGCAGGGACCGCTGGATACCTGGCAGCTACGTCGCCGCTTCGTTTTCGGCGGAGACTCCGGCACCCGGCTGCACCGCGCGCTGCACGAGCTGCAGGAGCGGTTCCTCATCGCCAAGGTGGCGGAGGTGGAGGGGCGCGGTGGCTACGCCTACATCTGGGACACCTTCACCCGGTGGATGCCGGAGGTGGCCGCCCAGGCGGCGCGAATAAGCAGCGAGGAAGCGGCGGGCCTGGTCCTGCGCGGCTACCTGCGCATGGTCGGGGCGACCACCCCGCAGCAGGTGGCCGACCTCTTCCACTGGCCGCCCTCCCTCCTGCAGGCCGCCGCCACCCGCAGCGGAGTTGTGGAAGTCGATCTGGCGGGGGAGCGTGCCTGGACTCTCCCCGAACTGTTGCGGCGATTGGCCTGACCGGTCGCCTATCCTGGACCTCAGCGGGCGGTGAGGCCGCCGTCCACCATCAGGGTAACCCCGGTGATCCAACCTGCCTCCCGAGAGGCGAGGAAGAGGACGGCGTAGGCCACATCCTCCGGGGTGCCGACACGCCGCAGCGGGTAGCTCCGGGCGGCCTGCTCCCACTGCTCGCGGGTGTACACTTCCCAAAGCTCCCGGTTCAGGTCGGTGGGGACAAAGGCGGGGCAGACAGCGTTGACGCGCACCCCGTCTGGGCCGTAGGCCACGGCCATGGTGCGAGTCAGGGCCACCACCCCGGCCTTGGCCGCGTTGTAGGCCGGGGTGAGGGCCGTGCCGGCGTGGAACGCCAGGTAGGAGGCGACGTTCACGATGGCCCCACGGCTCGAGCGCAGATGCGGCAGCGCCTCCCGGGAGCAGAGAAAGACGCTGGTCAGGTTCGCCTCCAGGATTCCCCTCCACTCCTCCGTGGCCAGCTCGTGCACGGGCACCCGGCTGATGGCCCCGGCGTTGTTCACCAGGATGTCGAGACCGCCCAGGATCCCTGCGGTGGACACCATCAGCCGGCGCACCGCTTCCTCCACGCGGACGTCTGCGGCTAGGAAGTGCACCTCGCCATGCGTGCCCAGGCGACGCGCCACCTCCGCCCCCCGCTGCGCTCCCCGGGCGGCAATGACCACACGGGCCCCGGCCTGCAGCATGATCCGCGCCGTGGCCTCGCCGATCCCCGATGTCCCTCCCGTCACCAGCACTCTCCCGCCGTCGAGCCGGAACATGGCTGCCTCCTGTCGAACTCACCTGGCGTGGGCCGGGTCATCCTGCACGTGGACATGGACGCCTTTTTCGCCGCCGTGGAGCAGCTGCGCCGCCCGGAGCTGCGGGGGAAGCCCGTGGTGGTCGGCGGCGACGGCAACCCGCACCACCGCGGGGTGGTCTCCACCGCCTCCTACGAGGCCCGCGCGTACGGCATCCACTCGGCCATGCCCCTGCGCACCGCCTACAAGCGGTGCCCGCACGCCGTCTTCCTCCCCGTGGACTTCACGGCCTACGAGGAGTTCTCCGGCAGGCTGAGGAGCATCCTGCGGGAGTACTCGCCTCTGGTGGAGCCGCTGAGCCTGGATGAGGCCTACGTGGACGTCTCGCACCGCAGCGAGGACCCGGTAGAGCTGGCCCGCACCATCAAGCAGCGCATCGCCACGGAGCTGGGGCTGACCGCGTCCGTGGGCATAGGACCCAACAAGCTCCTGGCGAAGATCGCGGCCAACATGCACAAGCCCGATGGCCTGACCGCGATCTGGGAGGAGGAGGTGGAGGAGAAGCTACGTCACCTCCCGGTCACCGTCCTGTGGGGCGTCGGTCCCAAGACCGCGGCGCGTCTACGGGAAGCCATGAACGTGCAGACGGTGGGCGACCTGCGCCGGGTCCCTCTGGAGCAGCTCCAGGAGCTCCTCGGCCCGCACCACGGGGAGTGGCTCTACCACCTCTGCCGCGGGGAAGACGACAGCCCCGTGATCACCGAGTGGGAGCCCAGGTCGATGAGCCGGGAGGTGACCTTTCAGGTGGACGTCCGCCGCCGCGAGACGCTGCTACGGGTCATCCGCCGCCTGGGAGAGGAAGTGTGCGCCGAGATGCAGGACGAGGGCTACCTGGCGCGCACAGTCACCCTGAAGATCCGCTATCACACCTTCCGCACCCACACCCGGGCACAGACGCTACCTCAGCCCACGGCCGACCGCGAGCTGCTCCTGCGCACGGCGCTGGGCCTGCTGGACCGCTTCACCCTGGACCGTCCCGTCCGCCTGGTGGGGGTTCGTCTCTCCAACCTCGTGCCGCTGCAGCGAGGCGCGGCACCCGCGGACTCCGGCTCTACGAGCGCCGCCGCCAGTGCAGGTTGAGCGGCGGGTTACTGGCGCGCCACCGCGCGCACCGCCGCCTGCACCGCAGCGTAGTCTGGCTCTGTGGCCGGGTCGTCGCTCACCCAGCGGTAGACCACCCGGCCATCCCCGTCCAGCACGAACACCGAGCGCTTGGCCACCCCAGAAAGCACACCCCCGGCAAAGTTGGGGTCCTCGATGCCGAACGCCCGCACCGCCTGGCGGTGGAAGTCGCTGAGCAGGGGGAAGGGCAGCCCGTGTTGCTCGGCGAAGGCCCTCTGGGCAAACGGGCTGTCCACGCTGATCCCCACTACCTGCGCCCCCACCTGGGTGAAGGCCTCCAGCCCGTCGCGCAGCGCGCACATCTCCCGCGTGCACACCGTGGTGAAGGCCCCGGGGAAGAAGGCCAGGACCAGCGGCCGGCCGAACAGCTGCGACAGCCGGACGGCCTGGCGGTCGCGGTTCACCAGGGTGACGTCTGGGGCGAGGTCCCCTACTCTTACCTCCGCCATGAACGATCCCTCCTCCCAGGTTGTTTGTCTTAGTGTACCCCGACGGGTCTGCGGCGCGGAGCCTGCCCAGATCACACAGGGGCAAGGAGTCGCTCCCGAGCTGACCGAAACCTATCGTGCGAAACCGCCGGAGCGCACCCCCGCTTCGGTGTCCGGAGGAGGCTTATGGCTGCAGTGCTGGAGGGTCGACTGTTCATCGACGGCCGCTGGGTGGAAGGCGGGCCTCCGGTAGAGGTACGGAACAAGTACAGCGGCGAGGTCATCGGCGCCCTGCCCACAGCCCGCCGGGAGGATGTGGAGGCCGCCGTCGAGGCCGCGGCCCGCGCCGCCCCGCTCGCGGCCGAGATGCCGGCGCACCGGCGCGCCGACATCCTGGCCCGTGCCGCTGCCCTGATCCGGGAACGGCGCGAGGAGTTCGCCCGCACCATAGCCGCGGAGGCGGGCAAGGCGCTCAAGTTCGCCCGCGTGGAGGTGGACCGCGCCATCACCACCTTCACCATTGCCAGCGAGGAGGCCCGCCGCCTGCACGGGGAGACGGTTCCGCTGGATGCGGTCCCGGCGGGGGAGGGTTATTTTGGGTTCTGGGTGCGCCGGCCCGTCGGGGTGGTGGCCGCCATCTCTCCCTTTAACTTCCCCCTCAACCTGGTGGCCCACAAGGTGGCACCGGCCCTGGCAGCGGGCAACACCGTGGTGCTGAAGCCGGCCACCTGGACGCCGCTCACCGCCGTCAAGCTCTGCCAGGTCCTGGCGGAGGCGGGGCTGCCCGCGGGAGCCATCAACCTGGTGGTAGGGCCGGGGGGCACGGTGGGGGAGTGGCTGGTCACCCACCCTCAGGTGGCCAAGGTCACCTTCACCGGCAGCCCGGCGGTGGGGGAGCGCATCGTCTCCATCGCCGGCATCAAGAAGGTGACCCTGGAGCTGGGAAACACCTCCCCGGTGATCGTCGCCCCCGACGCGGACCTGGAGTTCGTGGCCCGCCGCTGCGCCGTGGGGGCCTACTACAACTCGGGACAGGTGTGCATCTCCGTGCAGCGAATCTACAGCGAGCGCCAGGTCTATGAGCCGTTCACCGAGCGGTTCGTCCAGGCCAGCGAGGCCATGGTGGTGGGCGACCCCCTGGATGAGCGGGTGGACGTGGGCCCGATGATCGACGCCCGCGAAGCGGAGCGGATCGAGGGCTGGGTGCGGGAGGCGATGGCCGGGGGAGCAAGAGTGCTCACGGGCGGCCGGCGCGATGGTGCCGTCTACTGGCCCACCGTGCTCACCGACGTCCGGCCGGAGATGAAGGTGGTGGCGCAGGAGGCGTTCGCGCCGGTGGCCTCGGTCATCGCCATCGACGACTTTGCGGAGGCGCTGCGACAGGCTGACGCCACCGAGTACGGCCTGCAGGCTGCGGTCTTCACCCGGGACATCTCCCGCGTCTTCCAGGCGGTGCGCCGCCTGAACTTCGGCGGGGTGATCATCAACGACACCCCGGTCTTCCGTGCCGACCACATGCCCTATGGCGGCAACCGTCGCAGCGGCATTGGCCGGGAGGGCGTCCGCTACGCCATGGAAGAGATGACCAACATCCAGATGGTGGTGTTGCGGCTGGCGGAGTCGTAGGGGTAGAGAGGCCGGCAGGCCCCTCGGCACTCCTCAAGGGCACCGGCCACTCCAGATGTAAACTCGGCCCGGGCCGAGTTTACGACGACACGTTGCGCAGGGCGCCCCAGATCCCCGGGTGGCCGTGGCCAACCTCAAGACGCGGACAGGGCATGCCCCGCGCCCGCAGGTCCCGCAGCACCGCCGACCAGCTCTCCGTCGACTCCAGGTCGTCCAGCCGCTGGTCCGCTACGCCTCCTCAGGCGGCCTGCCCGCGCCATGCTCAACTTGCCTAGCCGACCGCTCCAACACGCTGCGCAGCCGCTCGGTTACATGAGAACTTCCCGTGTCGCGCAGACGAAAGAGGATTACGCTAACCACATGACTGCCTGAGGAAGCCACAATCTCGCCAAAATCGAGGTCGAATGTGATGAGGATGCGGCCTTCCGCCGAGGCAAGTTCGAAGACTTCACGATCAGTCAGCCGCTGCAGACCTCGATCACGAAGATGGACGACGTCGTGCCCATCGGCGCGAAGCCAGTCGACGACCCGTTGGGCCACACCCGCGTCCGCGAGGAATCGCAAAGTTTCAAACTTCCCTGTCTACGGGACGTGGACTTCTTCTTGAGCCAGCCACGCAGCATATTCAACTGCTTGGCGAATGTCTTCTGGTTCGAGATCCGGGTACACGCCGGACAGCCGATCGGCCGGATTTTCATGCCGTGGACAGCAAAGTGCGCATGGGCGCCGCTGATCCGGCTCGGCCCGGGCCGAGCTCCCTCCAGATAGCCGCGGCCCCTGGCAGGCTTCCGGGATTCTCCCGCAGGCCATGCCTCCCTGGGGAGTCGCCTCAGCCGGTGGTATAGTCAGTTACGTGACGGGTTTTCCCGGCGTGGACCTGCGCGGCACATGGCTCTGACCTTCCTGCTTGCAATCGGGCTCGGCGTACTGCCGGCGGGAGCCCAGCCGGCGACACCAGACTTCAGGCAGACGCTGCTCGCCCGCTGATGGCCCTGGAGGCGGACCTGGCCTGGGTGCGCGCCCACACCCCGCTCATGCGGCGGGCGGCGGAGCGCCTGGCCGGCGAGGACTGGAGGGGCCAGGTGCTCTGTCTGGTCATCCACCTGGACCTGAAGATGGTTCCGGTGGTCGAGGCCCTGTTGCGCACCGGCGCGGAGGTGCTGGTACTTGGGGCGAATCCTGCCACCACCCGCGACGAGGTGGTGACCCGGCTCGCCGCCGCGGGCGCACAGGCGCAGGCCGCAGCCGGGATGGACGAGGCCGCCCGCCTGGCGGCGGCGGACTGGGCCATCTCCCGGCGGCCCGCCTTCCTCTGCGAGATGGGCGGCGAGGTGACGGTGCGTCTGATCCGCACGCGTCCCGATGTGGCCTCGGGGGTGCACGCGGGGATGGAGGCCACCGGTACGGGGCTGCGCCGCCTGGCGGAGATTGACCTCCCCTTCCCTGTCTTCGACTGGGACCGGTTGCCCCTGAAACAGGGCCTGCACAACCGCCACCTGGTGGGGTTGATGGTGTGGAACACCTTCCTCAACGTCACCGGACTCTCCCTGCACGGACGGAGGGTCCTCGTCCTGGGCTTCGGGCCGGTAGGGCGCGGCATCGCCGACTATGCTCACCGGTTGGGGGCGGTGGTGGCAGTGGTCGATCCGGACCCGCGCCGCCAGGTGGAGGCGCGCCACCAGGGGTGCCTGGTGGCGTCGCTGGAGGAGGCGCTGCCGCAGGCGGAGGTCGTGGTCACGGCCACCGGTCGGGAGGGCGTCCTGGGGCCACCGCACTTCGGCCTGCTGGCGCCGGGGGCGATCCTGCTGAACGCCGGACACTCCAGCGGGGAGATGGACGTGGCCACCCTGCGCCGCTTCCCCACGGCGCCCGTTCGCCCCCACATTGAGGCGGTGGACCTGGAGGGCGGGCGGCGGGTCTACCTGCTGGCCGGCGGAGCCATGATCAACCTGGCCGCCGGCCCTGGCGATCCGTTCGACGCCTTCGACCTGACCGCCGCCCTCATGCTGGAGGGGGTGCGCTTCATGGTGCACCACCACCGCGACTTCCCACCCGGCGTGCACCTCTTCCCCGCCCAGGTGGAGCAGGCTGTGGTAACGAACCTGGAGTGACGGCCTGATGCAGGTCACGGTATACCGCGAAGATGGCGTGGCCACTGACCCGGAGCAGCCGCTCCCGGCGCTCCTGGAGAAGGATGGGCAGGCCGTCTGGGTCGCCCTGGACCGGAACCGTCCCGCCGACCTGCAGGCGCTCACCGAGGTCTTCCACTTCCACCCCCTCGCTGTCGAGGACGCGCAGAAGACCGGGCAGCGACCCAAGGTCGAGGCCTACGACGAGCACCTCTTCCTCACCGTGCATGCCGCCCGCGGCGACCACGGCGCGGCGCTGGTGCTGGATGAGGTGGACATCTTCTTCACGCCACGGGCCGTGGTCACCGTGAGCCGGGGCGATCTGGGGGTGTTGCAGGAGGCGCGGGGGCGGCTGACCCGCGCGCCGGGACGGCTGCGCCGCGCCCCCGACTTCGTTCTCTACACCCTGCTGGACGCGGTGGTCGACTCCTACTTTCCGGTACTGGACCGCATCGACGCTCAGATCGAGCGCCTGGAGGATCACCTCTTCCACCGTCCTACCGGCCGCACACTGGGTGCCCTCTTCCGCACCAAGCGCGCTCTGCTGCAGGGGCGGCGGCACGTGGTGCCCCTGCGGGATACGCTGAACGTGCTCATGCGGCGGGAGACGGCCCTGGTCACGGAGGCGGTCATTCTGTACTTCCGCGACATCTACGACCACGTGCTGCGCATAACCGACCAGATCGACACGCACCGCGACCTGCTCAGCGGCGCCCTGGAGATCTACCTGACGCTGGTCAGCAACCGGCTGAATGAGGTGATGAAGGTGCTCACGGTGATCACGGCTGTCTTCGCCCTGCTCACCGTCATCACGGGGATCTACGGCATGAACTTCCTCCGACCGTTTCCTCCGTTTGAGGCCCCCTACGGGTTCTGGGTGATCATCGGCGCCATGGTGCTCCTGGCGGCGGCCATGGTGGCCTTCTTCCGCCGCGCGGGGTGGGTCTGACATGGGTACCTACCCCGCCTTCGGCTTCCTCACCCCCCAGAACATGGGGCTGCTCACCGACCTCTACGAGCTGACCATGGCGGATAGCTACTTCCGCCAGGGGATGAACGACCCGGCCACCTTCGACGTCTTCATCCGCGAACTGCCCCCCGACCGCGCCTTCCTGGTCAGCGCCGGTCTGGAAGCGGTACTGCACTACCTGGAGCACGTGCGCTTCGACAGTGAGGCGCTGGCCTACCTGCGCTCCCTGCGCCGGTTCAGCCAGGGGTTCCTGGACTACCTGCGGGACTTCCGCTTTTCCGGCACCGTGCGCGCCATCCCCGAGGGAGAGGTCTTCTTCCCCCAGGAGCCGCTGCTGGAGGTGACCGCGCCACGCATCGAGACGCAGCTCATCGAGACCTTCCTGCTGAACACGCTGAACTTCCAGGTGACCATTGCCTCCAAAGCGGCCCGCGTGGTCCTGGCAGCCCGGGGGCGGGACGTCATCGACTTCTCCCCGCGCCGCGACCACGGCGCCGACGCCGCCCTGAAGGTGGCCCGCGCCGCCTACATCGGTGGGTGCGTGGGCACCTCCTGCGTGCTGGCGGGGCACCTTTACGGTATCCCCGTGTTCGGTACCATGGCCCACTCCTACGTGATGTCCTTCCCTGACGAGCTGACGGCGTTCCGCGCATTCGCTGCAGACTTCCCGGAGAGCTCGGTCCTGCTCATCGACACCTATGACACCCTCAAAGGGGCCGCGCGGGCCATCACCGTGGCCCGGGAGCTGGCGGCCCGGGGGTACAGGCTGCGCGGAGTGCGCATCGATAGCGGCGATCTGGTCGCCGCCAGCCGAGCGGTGCGGGCCCTGCTGGACGCCGCCGGGCTGCAGGAGGTGCAGATCGTCCTCTCGGGCGGCCTCAATGAGTACAAGATCGCCGACCTGCTGGACGCCGGCGCCGCCGCCGACGCGTTCGGTGTGGGCACGGAGCTGGGCACCTCCGCCGATGCCCCCTTCGTGGAGGGCGTCTACAAGCTGGTAGAGGACGCCTCTGGATATCGAGTGAAGCTGAGCACTGGCAAAGCAACGCTGCCGGGTCGCAAGCAGGTCTGGCGCATCACCGACTCCCAGGGGGTGCTGCAGCGCGACACCGTGGCCCTGGCCGACGAGGCCGGGCCGCCAGGGGCGATGCCCCTGTTGGTGGAGGTCATGCGCGCCGGCCGAACCGTGCACACGGATACCCTGGCAGCCATGCGAGACCGCTGCCGCCAGCGCCTGGCGCACCTGCCCCCGCCCTTGCTGGCCCTGCGGGGCACGGGCAGCCCTCCGGTGCGTTTCAGCCCCGCCCTGGAGGCGCTGAGGGAGCGCATGTACGCCCAGGTGGAGGAGGTCAACGGGTGAGGGCCGCGGCGACGCCGGTCCTGGTGCTGCTGCTGGCGGTGGCGTCCGCGGGGACCGCAGCGGCGGAGCCGATCACCGTCATCGTCGACGGTGCGCCCCTGGTCCTGGATGTCCCCCCGGTGCAGATCGCGGGACGGGTGCTGGTCCCGCTGCGGGAGATCTTCGAGCGGCTGGGTGCGCAGGTGGTCTTCGACCCCGTGGCCCAGACCGTCACTGCCGCCCGCGACACCGTCACCGTCGTCCTGCGCCTGGGCAGCCGGGAGGCGCGGATCAACCAGCGAATCGTCCTGCTGGAGGTTCCCCCGCTGGCGCTGCGCGGCCGCACCATGGTCCCCCTGCGCTTCGTCAGCGAGGCCCTGGGTGCGCGCGTGGACTGGGACGAGCGCTCCCGCACCGTGTTCATCTACGCCGCCGCGCCCCTACCGTCACCCACATCCCCGGCGCAGACCATCGAGGGCACCCTGCTGAGGGTTGACGTCGTCCAGGGCCGCCTGCACGTGCTGGCGGGCGCCCTGCTGCACGTGATCGTGGTCACCCCCGAGACCTCCATCCTGCGGCGGGAGACCACCAGCGGCGCCGGGGGATCGGTCAGCCTGGGCGAGCTGCGGCCTGGCGATCAGGTGACCGCAGTGGTAAACGCCCGTCTGGAGGCGGCGGCGGTGCGGGCGGCGTACCGCCAGGTTCGCGGCACCGTGGCCCTGATCACCCTGCGCACGGTCACCCTGCAGGACGGCTCCGCCTTCCCGCTGCACCCGGACCTGATGGTCTCCGGCCGGACCAGGACCCGGGAGGAGATCGTCCCGGGAATGGTGGTCGTCCTCCGCCTCAACCCCTCAACCGGCATCGTCTGGGAGATCACGGTGGAGTAGACCCAGGCGCGCTACACCGCCTCCTCCCCGTAAGCAGCGATGATGCGGGCCACCAGGTCCACGGTCTCCTCGAAGTCGGCCAGCCGGATGTGCTCGTTGGGGGCGTGGCCCCCGCTGGCCCAGTAGGAGCAGCCGAGACTGACGATTGGTACCCTCAGGGTCGAGCCCAGGGGGTACATGGGACCGGTGCCCCCGGAGGTGGGCTTGAGCAGCACCTGCCGTCCGGTAGCCTGCGCGGCCACGCGCGCCACCAGTTGCACGAAGGGATCGTCCAGCGGCGAGCGGTAGGCGCGCTCTCCACCCAGCAGCCGCACCTCGACGTCGCCGAAGTCGAGGGTGGTGAGGTGTCGCCCCACCAGCGCCGCGATCTCCTGGGGATCCTGGTCGGGGACCAGGCGGAAGTCCACCTTGGCCGTCGCCCGGTGCGGCAGGACGGTCTTGCTCCCTGGACCGGTGTAGCCGCTGGTAAACCCGCAGATGGTGCAGGTGGGGCTGAAGTACAGGTCGTACTGCGCCCCCTCCGCACTCTTCCCCCCGATCCAGGAGCGCACCCCGTAGTACGCCTTGCGCTGCGCCTCGTCGAAGGGCAGGCGGCGCAGGGCAGCCTCCTCCTCCGGGGTGGGCGGGCGGACGCGATCGTAGAAGCCCTCCACCAGGATCCGCCCCGTCGCCGGATCCTTCAGCGTGGCCAGCGCCCAGATCAGGCGCATGGCGGCACCCTCCACGATGGCTCCGTACTGGGAGTGGAGGTCGCGTGCCGCCGTCACCAGGCTCAGGTCCAGGTAGCAGATGCCTTTCACCCCCGCAACCAGGTTCAATCGCTCCTGCATATCCCGCTCGCCGAACTCCCAGATACAGGCGTCCCCGGCCAACAGGTCGCGGTACGCCCGGAGGTAGTGGGCCAGGTGCACGCTGCCGGTCTCCTCCTCCCCCTCTACGATGAACTTCACCCGGCAGGGCAGGCCGCCCCGCGCCTCCCGCAGCGCCCGCACCGCCCACAGCCGCGAAACCAAGTCGCCCTTGTTGTCGGCGGCACCGCGCGCGTACAGCCGGCCGTCCCGCACCGCGGGCTCAAAGGGCGGCGTGACCCACTCCGGCAACGGGTCGGGCGGCTGCACGTCGTAGTGGTCGTAAAAGAGCAGGGTGCGCGCCCCCTGGCCGGGGAAGAGGGCAACCACCAGGGGTGCTGCGTCCTCGGTCCGCAGCACCGTCACCTGGGCCGCAGCCTCCCGGAAGAGCGAGGCCACCAGTGCGGCGCACTCGGGGATCCCCTCCCCTGTGGCGGCGACCGACGGCTGGCGCAGCAGCCGCTGCAGGTCGGCCAGCGCATCGTCCGTTCGCGCACGGACCACCTCCCTGAGGCGATCCACAGGCCCACCTCCCTCTGTGTGCTGGACCAGAAACTGCGGAGCTGAACGCTTGGAGACTTCTTCCGCCCGCAGTAGAGTTATCCTTGTGGACCAGGTGGTCATCCGCCCCATCGGCGACAGCGCCACCCTGCGGGCGCTGGAGGAGGTGCAGCGGCGGATCTGGGGCGGACCGGACAGCGAGGTGGTCCCGGCCCACCAGCTCCGCGCCGTCGCCGCCGCCGGCGGGGTCGTCCTGGGCGCGTTTGCCCCCGGCGGGGAGGTGATCGGCTTCTCCTACGGTTTCCTGGGGCGGCGGGAGGGAAGGCTCTTCCTCCACTCGCACATGACCGGCGTCGTGGAGGAGTGGCGGGGGCGGGAGGTCGGCTTCCGCCTGAAACGGGCGCAGCGGCAGGAGGCGCTGGCCCGCGGCCTGGAACTGATCGTCTGGACCTTCGACCCCCTGCAGAGCGTTAACGCGTCCTTCAACCTGCACCGCCTGGGCGCGGAGGCGCGCCGCTACCATGTCAACTACTACGGCGAGATGAACGACGCATTGAACCGCGGCGTGGAGAGCGACCGCCTGGAGGTGGACTGGCACCTGACGGCTCCCCGTGTGGTGCGGCTGATGGAGGCGGATGCGCCACCGCCTGCAGCTCGGCTCGCGGAGGGACCGGTAGCCCTGGCCGCACGTGGCGGTCCCCTCCCCCGGCCGGGCGATCCCGTCCTGGACCATGACGCCCCACAGGTCCGCCTGGGGATCCCGCCGGACTTCACGGCCCTGCGGCGAACGGACCTGGCGCTGGCCCGGGAGTGGCGCGCGGTCTCCCGCCGCGTCTTCCAGGCGTACTTCGACCGCGGCTACGCGGCCGTGGACTTCGTCCGCACCGCGGGGGGAGGAGAGTACGTGCTCAGACGATCCGATGCGGATTGAGGCCGTCGAGCTGCGGCAGGTCGCCCTTCCCCTGCGCTTTCCCTTCGAGACCTCCTTTGGCCGGTCGGAGAGCCACGTCTGCCTACTGGTGCGCGTCTTCGCCGGTGGAGCCGAGGGCTGGGGGGAGGTCCCCGCGGAGAGCGCCCCGCTCTACAACGAGGAGGACGTGGACACGGCGTGGCACATCCTGGAACGGTTCGTCGTTCCCGCGGTCCTGGGCCGGGATATCGCCCATCCGCTGGATTTTCCCCCGCTGGTAGCCCGCATCCGCCGCCACCACATGGCCAAGGCCGGGATGGAGGCCGCGCTGTGGGACCTCTACGCCCGGCAGCAGGGGCAGTCGCTGCAGGCGGCGCTGGGAGGGACTCAGGAACGCCTCCCCGTGGGGGTTAGCCTGGGCATCGAGCCTGAGGTGGACATCCTCCTGGACCGCATCAGCAGCTTTCTGGCGCAGGGCTACCGGCGGATCAAGGTCAAGATCAAGCCGGGGTGGGACGTGGACGTGGTCAGGGAGATCCGCGCGGTCTTCGGAGACATCCCCCTGCAGGTGGACGCCAACTCCGCCTACACGCTGGCGGATGCCGCGGTCTTCCGCGCCCTGGACGGGTACGGCCTGCTGCTTATTGAGCAGCCACTGGAGGAGGACGACCTGCTCGACCACGCCGCCCTGCAGGCGCAGCTGCGCACGCCGCTGTGTCTGGACGAGTCCATCGTCTCCCCCTCCGTCGCCCGTAAGGCGCTGGAGGTTGGCGCCTGCCGGGTGATCAACATCAAGGCGGCGCGGGTAGGGGGGCTCTCCGCCGCCGTTGCCATCCACGACCTCTGCCGCGACCGCGGCGTGCCCGTCTGGTGCGGAGGCCTGCTGGAGACCGGGGTGGGCCGCGCCGCCAATCTGGCGCTGGCCAGCCTCCCCAACTTCACCCTGCCGGGAGACCTCTCCGCCAGCGACCGCTACTACCAGGAGGACATCATCGACCCTCCGGTGGTCCTGGAAGCGGACGGGACCATCCGCGTCCCCACCTCTCCCGGCCTGGGCGTGACCGTGCGCCTCGACCGCGTCGAAGCCGCCTCCAGGCGGACCGCGCTCTTTCGCTAAATACCCGGATGGACGTCGGCACCATCACCATCCGGCAGTTCGACGTCGCGGACTATCCCGCGCTGGTGGCGCTGGGCAACGCGGTGTATGCGGACTACCCCTGGTCGGAGAAGGAGCTCCGCCACTGGGACAGCCGGTACGACGGTGTGCGGGTGCACCTGCGCCGTCTGGTGGCCGAGGACCTGCAGCAGTGGATCGTAGGGTGGGCGGAGTACCACCACGAGCCGCACGAGTACCACCCGCAGAAGCTCTCCATCGACCTGGGCGTCCACCCCCAGGTGCAGGGGCGCGGCATCGGCGCGCGCCTCTACGACGCGTTGCTTCAGGAGCTGGCGGCGCTGAACCCTCTGGTCCTGTGGGCCCGGGCACGGGAGACCTCCCTGCGGGGGGTGCGCTTCCTGGAACGGCGCGGTTTCGTGGAGCGGCGGCGGGCCTGGGAGTCCCGCCTGGAGGTGGCGCGCTTTGACCCCCGCCCCTTCCAGGAGAAAGCGGAGCGGGCAGTGCAGGGGCTGGTGCTGACCACGGTGGCAGAAGAACGGGAAAAGGACCCCGAGTGGCTGGCCAAACTGTACGACCTGGACCTGGAGGTCGAAGCCGACGTTCCCCGGGTGGGAGAGTACACCCCGCGGCCGTTCCAGGAGCAGGTGCGCCACCTCCTGAAGAACCCCGGGTGGATCCCGAAAGCCCACTTCCTGGTCGTCGACGGCGACCGCTATGTGGCCCAGAGCAACCTGTTCCGAAGCGAGCGGTTGCCCGACGTCCTCTACCAGGGGATCACCGGAACGCGTCGGGCCTACCGGGGGAGAGGGCTGGCCCTGGCCCTGAAGCTGCGCACCGTGGAGTACGCCCGCCGAGGGGGATACCGGGAGATCCGCACCTGGAACGACTCGCTGAACGCGCCCATGCTGCACATCAACACGGCGCTGGGATTCGTCCGCCAGCCGGCCTGGATCACCTTCGAGAAGGTGGTGCGGTCGGGAGCCGTTCGGAACTCGTCCCTGAAAAGATGAGTGTACAGGCTCTCCCGGTGCTCACCCTGCGGGGGAACCCCCGCCAGCAGGGGCGGCAGCACGGCGAAGGGCTGCGGGAGGCGGTCGCCCACAACGTCGAGGTCTACCTGCGCCGCTTCCTAACCGACGGCCGGCTCACCCGCCAGGAGGTGGAGCGGCGGGCCGCCGCCTACCTGGACGTCTTCACCGGGGAGAGTCCCCAATACCGGGAAGCCATGGAGGGCATCGCCGAAGCCAGCGGGCGGACGCTGCTGGAGATCGCCATGCTCAACGCCCGCTATGAGATCCTCTACAGCGCCTACTCCGCCATCGGCATGGCTGAGGCCGCCGGAGGGTGCACCGCGTTTGCCGCCTCGCGCGCGGTCACCGCCGACGGACACCTCTGGATCGGGCAGACCTGGGACTGGATCCCGGGGGTGCGCGGCGCCCTGCTGGACCTGGAGGAAGATGGCCTGCGCATCCTGGCCTTCACCGAAGCTGGCATCGCCGGCGGCAAGATCGGCATGAACGCAGCGGGCGTCGGTCTGGTGGTCAACGGCCTGCTCAGCAACCTGGACGACTGGGCCCGCCTGGGGGTGCCCTTCCACCTGCGCACCGCAGGGATCCTGCACAGCCGCACCCTGGCCGAGGCAGTGACCCGGGCCACCGAGGGTGTGCACGCCTGCTCCGCCAACTTCCTGGTCGCCCGGGGCGGCGGAGCAGGGAGGGACGGTGCTGAGGAGGTGGTGGACCTGGAGACCTCGCCCGCGGGGTGGGTGGCCCATACCCCGGTGGGCGGTACGCTGGCCCACGCCAACCACTTCCTGCAGCCGCAGCGGCTGGCCATCTGGCAGCCGCTGCGGGAGGAGCGTTCCTCCACCTACCTCCGCTGCCAGCGGATGGCCCACCTGCTGGCCGAGCGCGCCGCGACCGGCCCCCTGACGGTCTCCGACCTGGAGGCGCTGCTGGCGGACCACCACGGGCGACCCGACTCCATCTGCCGCCACCCCAATCCCCGCCTGCCGCAGGAGGAGCGCTCGGAGACGGTCTTCGCCGTGCTGATGGACCTGGACGCCCTGGAGATGCGCTATGCGGCGGGGGCACCCTGCACCGCGCCCTTCCGCAGCCGCTCACTGCTCTGATCAGGTGCGGTTTAAACCGCGTCTGCCGGGCTGCTCGCCCACTACTGACCAGCAGCCAGGCGCTCCAGGATCCTCCCCAGGCGCTCGATCTCCGCTGAGTAGCCGCTGAAGTCGCCGGAGCGCAGCCGCTCCCGGGCGCGCCGGTAGACCTGGAGCGCCTCCCGGATCAGCCGCTCGCGCTCCGCACTATCCGACGGGGGCGCGCTGGGCGGTGAAACCTGCGGAGCTGACGGGGGGCCCAGAGGCGGGCGCCGACCCAGCACACCGGCCAAGGCCCCCTCGAAGGTCTCCGCCATCTGGATGCGCGCCCCGGTGGCGGCGATGACGCGCTTTAGCTCCGGGAGCTGGCTGCGCTCCGCCTGGAGGAAGAGGGGTTCCACGTAGAGCACCCCCTCCTCGATGGGGATAACCAGGAGGTTGCCGCGGATCACCCGGGAGCCCTGCTGGTTCCACAGGGTGATGGCCTGGGAGATCTCCGGGTCCTGGTTGATCCGGGACTCGACCTGCATCGGACCGAAGACCACCGACTGCTTGGGGAAGCGGTAGACCACCAGCTGGCCGTAGTTTGGCGGGTCGTTGCGCGCCGCCATCCAGGCGATGAGGTTGTCCCGGTTCACCGGGGTCAGGGGCAGGATGAGGACGAACTCCGGCGGGGCCTCCGGCTGGGGCTCCAGGCGCATGGTCACGTAGTAGGGCTCCACAGGCACGGTCTCGTTGCCGAAGACCTCGGTGGGGATGGCCCAGGCGTCCTCCCGGTTGTAGAAAACGCGCGGGTCCCGCATGTGGAAGGTGGCGTAGACGCGGGCCTGAATCTCGAAGAGATCCACCGGGTAGCGGAAGTGCGCCGCCACCGCCGGCGGGGCTGCGGCTGCCGGCCGGAAGAGCTGGGGGAAGATGCGCGCCAGGGTACGCGCCAGCGGGTCGGTGGGGTCCACCAGGTAGAAGGTGACTGTACCGTCGTAGGCGTCCACCACCACCTTCACAGAGTTGCGGATGTAGTTCAGGCCCGCCTCCACCGGCGTGCTGTACGGGTAGCGGGAGGAGACGGTATAGGCATCGATGATCCACACCAGCCGCCCCTCCGCTACCACCAGGTAGGGGTCGCGGTCGTAGCGGAGGAAGGGGGCGATGTGCTGCGCCCGGGCCAGGATATTGCGCTGGAAGAGCAGGCGGCTGCGGGAGGAGAGGTCGGTGGAGATGGCCAGTTTCAGGTCGGCGAAGCGGTAGGCGAAGGCCAGGCGGTTGAGCCAGTGGAGGCGGATGCCGGCGCGGCCCCGGTAGGTGGTGTAGACGTTCCGGTCGCCCCGGGGGTAATCCAGCTCCTGCACCCGCGTGTTCACGATCACGTAGTGGTTGGTCAGCTCGCCGAAGTAGATGCGCGGCTCCCTCACCTCCAGGCCGGGCAGCGACTGCGGCGGGATGTCGCGGATCCACAGCTCGGGCATCCCCTCCTCAGAGATCAGGTTCACCGGACTCATCACCAGGCCAAAGCCGTGGGTGAAGACCAGGTGCTCGTTGACCCAGCCGCGGGCCTGCAGGCGGCTGAGGTCCACCTCCCGCGCTGCCAGCATCACCTGCCGCTGCACACCCTGCGCCAGCCACCTGCCCGTGCCGGCGGCGGACGCGGAGGGCAGGCGGTAGCGGTCGATGTCCACATCGACGAAGGTGTAGTACTGGCGCAGGGTCTGCAGCTGCCGGTAGGCGGCCAGCAGCGGGCGGTAGTCCCACAGGCGTACGTTCTCCAGGGTGGGACGGTTGCGGGCCACGTCTTCAGCCGTCACAGGCCGGCCGGGGAACTCCCGCTCCCGCACCCGGCCGAGCCCGAAGCCTTCCAGCGTCCCCCGGATGTTGCGCTGGATGTACGGTGTCTCCAGCGTCAGCTCGCTGGGGCGCACCCGCAGCGACTGCACCAGCCCCGGCAGCAGACGCAAACTGGCGAACCAGGCCACGATGGTCACCAGGATCACGGCCACGGCAAAGCGCATGGTGCGCAGGCGCACGTTGGCCAGCATCAGCACACCGGCTGCGGCGAAGAGCCCCGCCAGCACCCGCAGCGCCGGCAGCACCACCTGGACGTCGGTGTATCCTGCTCCGGTTACCACGCCGCCTTGCGAGTAGACCAGGGCGTAGGCGTCCAGCCAGAAACCCCACCCCCGCACCAGCAGCAGCAGCCCCACCAGCAGGGAGACGTGGGCGCGCACGCGCAGGGGGATGCTCCACAGGCCGCGGATGAGCAGCGGAGCCAGGTCCAGGTAGGAGCCGACCACCACCACAAGCAACGCTGCGATCAGCCAGCCGAAGAGGAAGGACGCCGCCCACTGGTAGACGGGGAGGCGGAACACGAAGAAGCTTACATCCTTGCCAAAGAGAGGGTCCGCGGTGCCGAAGGGAACGGCGTGCACAAACTGCTGGAACATGGTCCAGCGGCGGCTCTCGGCCACGCCCGCCAGCACGGCCACCACTCCGATCACGGCCGCCGCCACCCGCACGGCGTCGAACCCCCGGCCAATCCGCCGGACCATGCGCCCCCGGGGACCGACCTCCAGGTCGATGACCTGCGGCGGGCGGCGCAGACGGCGCAATAACGGCAGCACGTTCAGGAAGAGCAGGACGAAGAGCCCACCACCCACCGCCAGGGTGACGGCGATGCGGGAGAGCAGCGGCACCCAAAAGACGCGGCGGTAGCCGACTTCGCCGAACCACAGCCAGTCCGTATACCAGCGGGCCAGCGTGGGCAGGAAGACGAAGAGCAGGACCAGCAACAGGACCAGCGAGAGCCTCAGCCCGAGTCTCATACCCCCTGGTTTTCGCCCCACCGCAGCCATCCCCCTGGCAGGGCCCGTCGGGGCGACTACAATCGAAGGAGACCGCTGGAGGATGGGGGTATGGCGCCGCACAGGGCTCGGTGGGAGGACAGGGTGGCGTCGCAGGCGATGGCGGAGATTGGGGGGCGGATGATGGACGTCCAGGTGACCCGAGAGCAGGTTATCGATGTCCTGCGCACGATCTACGACCCGGAGATTCCCGTGAACATCTGGGACCTGGGGCTGATCTACGACCTGGCCCAGAGCGGAGGGGAGGTGAAGATCACCATGACCCTTACCGCCATGGGCTGTCCCATTGGCCCGATGATCGCCGCGGAGATCGAGAACAAGCTGCAGGCCATCGGGGTGGAGAGCGTCACGGTGGACTTTGTGTGGACTCCCCCCTGGACGCCCGAACGGCTAACCCCCGATGGGCGGGAGCAGCTGCAGATGATGGGGTATCCGGTATGAGGTACCCAGGAATCGCGCCCGATTCCTGGGTACCCCCTCACCCGCGCCCCCCGGACGGGCTCCCGGCAGGCATCTCGGCGCTGCGCCGCCTCCGACCAAAGAGACGCTCCCCCATCCGTCCGAGGCCAAATCCCACCAGGCTCACTCCCACCAGCGGGGCTGCCAGCAGCCCCACCGGCACCAGGGCCAGCAACGTCAGGTAGAAACGGAAGCCCTCGCCCAGGTCGGGCAGGTAGTAGGGGTAGCGCACTCCCCAGCGCGCCAGGAAATGCAGCGCCAGGAGCAGCAGCGAGTAAGCACTGAGGTAGGCTGTCCCCAGCCCCGCCAGCGCCCCCGCGCCGGTTCCGCGCCGCCGGGCGGCCCATCCTGCCACCAGTGCACCCAGGGCCACCGAGATGGCCGCGTCCGCCGTCCGTCCCCGAAAGAACGCCTCCAGCAGGTCCTCCCGGTTGATGATGGAAAGGGAGAAGGAGTAGCCGCGTCCGTAGAACAGCCCCAGGACCACACCGAAGAAGACCACCGTACCCCACAGCGCCGGCAGCAGGTCGCGCCGCGGGCGGGGCAGGAGGAAGAAGGTGGCAGGCAACAGGGCCGCCCCCAGGGCCAGGGGGAGACGCCGGGCGCGGTCCCCTGCCAGCGCCCGCTGCAGCCATTCGGCCCGCTGTCGCGCCAGGTCGTCGGAAGCGGCCAGCATGGCGTCGGGACGGGGTCCTCCCAGCGGCGTGGTGAACACCGGGAAGCGTCGCCCCAGCACCGCCGGGGTGTAGACCTTCTCGTGGAATGCCGCCTGCTGCTGCCCCCACCGCTGCTCCAGTCCCTCGGGGATGGTCGACAGCGCCTCGATCAAGGGGCGCCCGAGGCTGTGCGCCGGCAGCGGCAGCCCCAGCAGCGCGGCCACCGTGGGCGCGATGTCCGCCTGCCGGGCGTCGAATTCGTCCCCCGGCTCGATCCCAGCCCCCAGGAACATCAGCGGCACGGTACGCACCACCGCCTCCCGGCCGCCGTGCCCCCCGCGGTCGATGTGCCCGTGGTCGGAGGTGATTACCACCGCGGTGGAGGTCAGGTCCACCCCCTGCAGCAGGCGCGTCAGCTCCTCGTCGATGAGGCGGACGCTGTCCCGGTAGGGCTGACTGGTGGCCCCCGCCCCATGGGCCATCAGGTCGGGCGCGGGGTAGTGCAGGAGCACCAGCGCCGCCGGCCCCTGGAGGAAGCGGGTCCCGGCGGCGGTAACCGCAACGGAGGTGTCGTGGATCGCCGGCAGGTCGGTGTAGGCGGGATCGGGGACGGAGACGAACTCGTCGACGCTTCCGACGAAAAGCATCGCCCACC
Source organism: Armatimonadota bacterium (assembly GCA_031459715.1). Taxonomy (NCBI): domain Bacteria; kingdom Bacillati; phylum Candidatus Sysuimicrobiota; class Candidatus Sysuimicrobiia; order Candidatus Sysuimicrobiales; family Candidatus Humicultoraceae; genus Candidatus Humicultor; species Candidatus Humicultor tengchongensis. The sequence continues at coordinate 102,029 of JAVKIA010000004.1, forward strand.
CCGGGTGGCCGGCGGCGGCCGTGACGCGGCCGCTGCGCTTTGCGGCCGCAAAGAGGTGGTCCACCCGCACCGCCCCCTGGTGCCAGTTTGTGGTGACCCCGCTGATCTCGGGAGGCGCGCCCGAGAGGATGGTGGTCCACCCCGGATAAGAGAGCGAGGGCTCCCCCACAAACGCCCGCCAGAGTGAAGCTCGAGAACGGTAGCGCTCCACCAGGCTCATCCGCTGGAAGGCGTCCAGGCGCAGGCCGTCGATGACCACCAGGATCACCCGCTGGGCCAGCGGCGGCCCGCCGGCCGTGGAGTCCAGGGGAACGGTGAAGGGCGAGGCGTAGCGGACGTACTGGAGGAAGGCATACGCGGCCAGCTGCCTGGCGCCCAGGCCGGCCGCGAAGAGAAGCAGGACCACCACGCTATAGGCAAAGAGAGTGCGGGACTTCACCGCTCAAACGATTCGGGGCTGATACGGCATCCCCTTGCGCTAAAATGGGACCATGGCCGGTCGTCGTCAGAAGCCCCACGCCCGAAAGATCCGCGTCCGAAAGAAGAGGGGGCTGCTGCCCTGGGCGCTGGGCGGAGCGGTGGCCGCGGCCTTTGTCCTCATTATCGCCGCCGCGGTCCGCCAGCCGCTTGCCGCACGGGTGGGCGACCACTGGCATGCCCGGCTGACCATCGAGCTCTGTGGCCGGACTCTGCCCCCGCTGCCGCCGGGGCCGGGGGACGTGCACACCCACGGCGACGGCCTCATCCACATCCACCCCCAGACACCCCGCACCGCCGGCAGAAATGCCAGCCTGGAGACCTTTTTCCGCACCACGCCGGTGCACATCACCCCCGCCAGCATTTCCGTAGGCGGGGAGCGCTACCAGAACGGAGATCGTTGCCCGGACGGGCGGGCCGGCACGCTTAGGGTGCAGGCCCGACGCGCGGGCGAGCGGGAATTCCAGGAACTCCCGCACTTCCTGGGCTACCTGCCCCGGGACGGAGACGAGATCCGCGTCGTCTTCGGCCCGTGAGGCCCCCGGCCCGAGAGGTCTCCGGCCCGCGGGATTCGCCCCCTAGTCAGGACCGCCCCCTCGTGAGAACCGCCGCCTCCATCCTGCTGGGGCTACTACTATTTTCGGGCTGCCAGGCGCGTGGCGGCATAGGGATGCTCCCCTACTACCCCGGAGCGGAGGTTTCCGCCGTCGCCGAGGCGGACGGCGTGGCCTTCGGCCTTGGGCCCGCGCACTGGACCCGCGCCGACCTGACGGTGCGCGCCCCCTACGAGCGCGTGCGGGACTTCTACACCGCCAGGATCCCGCCCGGGTGGACCTCCGCCTTGACCAATGAGACGCGCAAGTCCAGCGGCCGGCGCTACCATCGCTACCTGGCCGACGCGCGGCGGCGGGAGTTCTATGTGGTTCAGGTGCAGGAGGACGCTGGCGGGGTGGTGCGGGTCACGCTGGCCTGGGGGCGTCGCGCCCGGCGTTGAGCCATCCCGGCTGCCCGAAGAGGAAAGCGGGCAGGTGAGGTCGTAGAATGGGGGACAAGTCGACGCGCACCTGCCGCCGCATCCGGGACCGGAGCAGCATCGTGCCTCGCTTCCTGATCGCTCTCATCCTCCTGCTGCTGCCCCCTCGGCCTGCCGCCGCCCAGCCCGACGCTCGCCTCCTGGACCTGGGGTGGACCACACAGGATGGCGCCGTGAAGATCGTCGCCCACCTCGACCGGCCCATCCGCTTCCGGGCTACCACAGCCGGGAGCCGGCTTCTGGTGGACCTCTGGCCTATCGCCGACTTGGTCCCGCGCGAGCTGACAGTGAATACCGGCGGCGTGGGGGTGGTGCGTCAGGTCGCCGTGGCCCGCGGGATCGCCCGCCTCTCCATCGGCCTGCGCGGCGCCACCCGCTACAAACTCTTCACCCGCAACGCCCCCTACAAGCTGGCGGTGATCGTGCTCCCGCCCTGGCGCGCCGCCGTGCCGCTGCCGCCGAGCGTGGCCTACCGCGCGATGCGCGTGCCCACGGCCAGGGGGTGGAGCGCCGTCCACGTGGTCCAGGTCGACCTGGCCGACCCGCAGATCGCCCTGCGACCCGTGCTGGGCTCAGGGGTCATCCCGGGCAACGAGCCCACGGCGGCCGCCTCCACCCGCTACGACGCGCTGGCGGCGATCAACGGGGGCTTCTTCAGCGTGCGTACCGGGCACCCCCTGGGGCTGCTGGTTATCGATGGCAAGCTGCTCTCTGCGCCCACCGGCCGGCGCTCCGTCTTTGCCCTGACCAGCGAGGGCAGGCCCGTGATCCAGCCTTTCACCTTCCGCGGTACTGTGGAGACCGGCACAGGACGCACGATTCCCGTCCTGGCGGTAAACCGCCCTCCGCGCCAGGGAGGCCTAGCCGTCTACACTCCCGAGTACGGCCCCCTGACCGAATGGCACCGCTACGCCGTGGTGGTGCAGGACGGCGTGGTCGTGGGCTTCGCCACCGGGCGCGTTCCCATCCCCCAGGACGGCTACGTCCTCTCCGCTGCTGAAGGCCAAGGCCCGCTGCTCACCCGCACGCTCACGGCCAACCAGCCGGTGCGGCTGAACCTGGTCATCCAGCCGGGCAAGGTGGTGCACGCCCTGGGTGGGGGGCCGCGCCTGGTGCGCGACGGGCAGGTGCACGTCCCGTTCCGCTGGGAGGCCTTCTCAGCGGCGTTTGCCCGCCGACGCACCTCCCGCTCCGCCGTGGGCATCACCGCCGCCGGAAAAGTCCTGCTGGTCACCGTGGAGAAGTCAGCGCGCAGCAGGGGGATGACCCTGGTGGAGCTGGCCGGGCTGCTGCGCGACCTGGGCGCCGTCCAGGCGATGAACCTGGACGGCGGCGGCTCCTCCACCCTGGTCGTGGGCGGTCGCGTGGTCAACCGGCCCGAGAGGACCCAGCGCAGCGTGGGCTCCATGCTCCTGGTGGTGCGCCGGCCCGCGGACTAGCCCCTCCCGGTTAAGGGAGGCCCGCCCGCGGCCGCGCTGACGCCTGGCCCGGGGAGGACGTGCCGACCCCGCGCTAGGGCCCAAGCCTCAGGACCCGCGCCGGCCCGTCGAGGGTGACCACCCAGCCGTTCAGGAGGTCACGGCCGAGCAGTGCCTCCGCGCCCACCGCCACCGCCTCCACGATCCGGCGCGTCCCGGCGGCCTCCAGTTCGGCGGCGTACACCGGGACGCGGGCCGTCCCCGCCACCCCGCGGACCGTCACCTCGTTCACCTGGGGCAGGCCGAGCGCCTGCGGCAGGCCCTCGGGGAGCACGGTGACGTCGGCGCCGCTGTCCACGAGCGCCGCCACCGCCGTGGCCGGCTCGGAGCGCGGCGGTCCCAGGCGCACCGGGAGCACGGGGGCCGGCGGGCTGCGGCGCGGATCGTAGGGGAAGGCGTCGGGTGGGGTGGGACCGCGCCGACCCGGCCGCCGCACCGGGCGCACCATCGGCTAGGCTCCGATCAGCCGGGGCGACGGGACCGAGACGACCCGCTCCTCCGCCGTAACCTTCGGCATGAAGACCGGGCGCGTGCCCACCCGGGCGAAGACCCGGCGTGCCAGCGCGTCGAAGTCGCGATCGTGGTCGATGACGCGGCCCCGGTCGATGGCCACGTACCGGTCGCGGTAGCGGCGCAGCAGGCGGTGGCGGTTCGCCTCGAACCAGCGCCTGCTCTCGGCCAGGCCCGCCGCGGCGCCGGAGGTTACCGGCGCGCCCACCACCTGCTGCAGGGCCTCGGTCACCAGCGCCGCCAGCGTCACCCCGCGGCGGGCCGCCGTGGCCTTCGCCTCGCGAACGAGGAGCTCGGGGAGACCGCGCAGGTATAGCGTCCTCCCTCGGGCCATGAGCTCACCTCCATCCGCCCATGCTAACAGAGACAACATGTGTGAGCAAGACAAAAATCGCGGCGTGCCGTCCGCCGCACGCTCTCGCAGGGCCTCGGTCGCCCTCAACGGAAGCCTTTGACCTGCAGGACGGCGTCCGCAAAAGCGGTTGACCCGACGCTCAGGACGAGCGCCACCAGCAGGGTGCTCCTACGGAGACACGATCCACGCAGGCACCTCGCCTCTCCGGGAGGAAGTCGTCACAGCTCCTGTTGCCCGCCCGGACGAACTGCAACACCTCCTGCAGCAGGCGGATGACCGCGCGGAGGTCTGGGGGCGCTGCGTCTTCAAGGGGATCGAGGGCCCGGACCGTGGACCCCCGGTAGGTGACGGAGTAGGCGTAACCATCGTAGACGGGACGGGCGGGCACGTACTCCCGCTGGAGGTGCTCGAACCCCGCAGCCTCCAGGGTGCGCCGGATCTTCCGCAGCTGGCCGTCTCCGAGGTACGCGCAGGAGGCCGCACGGACCGTCCGTCCTGCGCCCAGTTCAACGCGGGCAAGACCGTCCTCGAAGACCAGCAGCCGCTCTGCAACCCCCGCGATCCCTCCCGTGACGCGCAACTCCACCAGCAGCTCGGCAGACCATACGCAGGCCAGCTCCAGGCACAGCAGCGACGCGAGGAGGAAGGTGGCCGTCATCGTGCCGCCTCGAAGCGGAACCGGATCACCTGGCGGGCTTCGTTGCCTGCCCGGTCGGTGACCCGTGCCTCGAGGACGTTCTCCCCCTCCCGGAGCAGCCGCCTGTCGAGTTGCCCCGTGGCCCGGTCCGGTCCTTTCTGGAGCCGATCGGAGACGTCCCGGCCGTTCAGGAAGACCCGCAGGGCCCGCGGGTCCACCCCGCTCACCACGGCCCGGTCGCGGTAGGTCACCGCCACACCAACGGACTCTCCGCGGACGGTGGACCCCTCCCTCGGCCCGTCCGCCGCCAGGAAGGGTGGGGTCTCGTCGGGGAGGAATGCCAGCGCCAGAGGCGGACCGTCCTCCCTGACCATCACCACCACCTCCCCGGTTTCGTTGAAGTCTGCCTGCTCCCCCGCACGCATCCCCTGGCTGACCTCGAGGACTTCCCTGGTGCGCAGATCCACCACGTAGAGCCCACGCCTGTCCGGGCCCCGGCGGCTGAAGAGCACGCGTCGACCGTCCCCGCTGAGCCGCAGCGGCGCATGCTCCACACCCTTCAGAACCAACAACGGGGCCCCGCTCGCGCCGTCCACCACCTTGAGCACCGAGGGTTGGCCAATTTCCCTTCCCACGTAGGCTACCCTCGTACCCTCCCGGTCGGCGGCCAGGGCGCGGATTTCCCCGCGCTCCCGGCTCAGCTGCCTGGGGCCTCCTCCGTCGGGGCCGGCCCGCCACACCTGCCCTCCCCTCAGGTAAAATGCAGCCCGGCGTGCCAGCACCACCGGGGTCAGTCCGTCCGCCCGGTGCACGAGCACACGCAGCCCGGTGCCGTCGCTTCGCACCGCCCCCAGGTACCCGGCGTACTGCCTGCGGTAGACGACGAAGCTGCCGTCCTCGCTGATCGCCGGAGCTGCGGCGTGCTTGTACCGATCTTCATCCCTCCGCAGGGGCCGGGTCAGACGCCGCAGCCCTGTGCCGTCGCTGCGCATTATGCAGACCTCCTTTTCTGGCAGCTTCGGGTCAGTCACCTGGATCTCGCAGCTGAAGGCCACGGTCCGCATCAGCCGGTCGAAGGAGAAACTGTCTGGCCCTTCGGCCGCAAACCTCCTTACTTCCGCAGGGGGCGACGCAACGTCCCCAGGGATCCGGAGCAGCTTGACCCGTTCAAGGAACACGGAAGTGAAGGCGAAGGTACTGTCGCCCGGTACGAAGACGATGGCGTCACCGAAGGGCGAAATCTTGGGATAGAAAGCGTAGCCATAGCCACTGGCGGGCACCTCGACGGTGAACAGGCGCGCGCTCTGGTGCAGCACTTTGACGGTGTTGGGGTTGAAGGGGACGTAGATCTTCGGCGCCACGCGGTGGTAGGTGATCTGCTGGGCTGCGCCGGATGATGGCAGCATCAGCAGCATGATCACCAGGAAGAGAATGGTTGCTGCCCTGCACATTCCCGGATGCGTCACGCTTTCACCCCCCTCAAGGTAACCTGTGGCGGTGGTGGCAGACGAAGCAGCGCTTCCGCCAGCTGGTGCGGCAGTTGGACCTGGAAGACTACCACTAACCTGGCCCCTCCCGGTTACAAATTTGTTGCACGGCGGCAGGTACGATGCTGCTACCATGGTCCCGTTTTCTGCGATGACCGCGCTCCCTCCCCTCCCCCGCGCGGAGATCGAGGAGCTCATGGACGGGCCGCAGCCCAGGGCCCTTATGGATGGTTGCTTGCGGGAGCTGGCCGTGCTCAACCGCCTGCTCGGGGTGCGGGGTCTGGTGCTGCGTAGCCTGCGCCGCTTCGTCCGTCCCGGGGACCGCGCCCTGACCATCGTAGAGGTGGCCAGCGGCGGGGCGGACCTGCTGCGCAGCTTCGTCCTCTGGGGACGCCGCCGCGGGCTGCGCCTGCACGCCGTGGCCATCGACCGCCACCCGCAGGCCGGGGCCATCGCCCGGGAGTGGTCAGCCGGCATCCCGGAGATCGCTGTGCTGCGCGGGGACGCGCGCGCTCTGCCCCTGGCCGACCGCAGCGTGGACGTGGCGCTTCTGGCCACCGCCCTGCACCACCTTTCCCCGGCCGGGGCGGTGGCGGCGCTACAGGAGCTGGACCGGATCAGCCGACGGGGGTTCGTGGTCACCGACCTGGTGCGCTCGCGGGCCGCCTACCTGGGAGCGAAGCTTCTGGCCCGGGTGCTGCTGCGCAACCCGCTGACCAGGGTGGACGGGCCGCGCTCCGTCCTGCGGGCATACACTGCAGACGAGGTACGCGCCCTGGCAGCCGATGCCGGGCTGCAGGGTGCGCGCCTGACCCGCCACCCGCTCTTCCGCCTGGCCCTGGTCAAAGAGGCGACAGGTGCGACAGCGGGTTGACGTGGTGGTTGTGGGCGGCGGGCCGGCGGGGGCGGCCACGGCCCTGGAGCTGGCGCGGGAGGGAGTGGAGGTGGTCCTGCTCGACCGCGCCCGCTTCCCCCGGGAGAAGCCCTGCGGCGACTTCCTCCACCCGCTGGGGACCGCAGTCCTGGAGCAACTGGGCGTGCTGGCGGAGGTGGGTTCGCAGGCGCAGAGCCTGCATGGGATGCTCCTGGTCTCGCCGCAAGGCCGGGAGGTCTTCGCCCCCTTCCCCGGCGGCACGGGGCTGGCGGTTCGCCGCGCGGTCCTGGACGACACCGTCCTCCAGGCCGCACGTCGTGCCGGTGCCGAGGTGCACACGGGAAGGCCGGCGCGCGCGGTAGCCCGGCACGGACAGCGCTGGGAGATCCGCACCGACCAGGGGACGCTGGAGGCCAGAGTGCTGGTCGGGGCGGACGGGATGCGCTCCCGCGTGGCACAGGCCGCCGGGCTGCGCCGCGGCCCCCTGCGCCGCGGACGCTACGCCCTGAGCATCTACGTGCGCGGTCTGCCCGCCTACCCGGGGTGGGGGGAGATGCACCTGGGCCGGGAAACCTATTGCGGGGTATCGCTCTTTCCCGACGGCTGGGCCCGCCTCGCCCTGGTCCTGCCCCGGGAGGCGCTAGGGGCGCAGATACGCGCCGCGCAGACCGGGAAGGTGGCCCGCGTGCTGGAGGATGCGATGCGGGCCTTTCCCTCGTTGCGGGCGCGCCTGCCTGGAGTGCAGGTCTGCGCCGGGCTGCGAGCGGTCGGACCTCTCCATCCCTCAACCGGTCCGGTGGTGGCAGACGGTATCGTCCTCGTCGGAGACGCGGCGGCCTGCACCGATCCCCTGACCGGGCTGGGCGTAAGCCTGGCCCTGAGTGCGGCCTCGGTGGCTGCGCGGACGGTGGCCGGAGCGCTGCGGCGAGGGGAGTGCGGCGCTCCGGCCCTTGCGCCCTACGCCCGCTGGCACCACCGTCGCCTGCGCGGGCTGACCGCTCTTCTATGCCTCGTGGACTGGCTGGCCCTGCGCTCTTCCCTGATCGAGCCTCTGACCCACGCCTGGCAACGTCGCCCACCGCTGGCCAGCAACTTCCTCGGCGCCATCGGCGGTGGTGCGACGCCGGGGGCGGTCCTCCACCCCGCCTACGCCGTACGGCTGCTGCTGGCATGCGTCTCCAGAACGTAATCTACATCAACGCCCCCTGGGAGCGGGTCCTCGCTCTGGCCGCGGACGTTGAGCGGTGGCCGGAGCGGCTCCCCCATTACCGGCGGGTACGCCTCCTGCAGCGGCAGGGGCGGCGGACGACGGCCGAGATGGCCGCCCGCCGCGGCCGCATCCCCGTGCGCTGGCTCGCCCTGCAGGAGGTCAGGCCGGAGGAGCGGCGCATCCTCTTCACCCACACCGGAGGACTGACGCGGGGGATGGCGGTAGAGTGGACCTTCACCCCCTCCTCTCCCGGGGTGCGCGTGGCCATCGTTCACGTCCTCCCCTGGCGGCCGCCGCTTTCCTGGATCGCAGAAGCCATCGTCGGCCGCCTGTTCATCGCCCCCATCGCCAACAGGACGCTGCGGAGGATAAAGGCGCTGTCCGAAGCAGGGGGTGCCGGCTGATGCAGCGGCGGCGGGTGGTGGTGACAGGGATGGGCGCCATCACCGCCATGGGGTACGGAAGCCGCGGCCTGCTGGAAGGGATGCGGCGCGGCCGGTCGGGGGTGGGCCGGATTACCCGCTTCGATGCCTCGGGTTTCACCTCCCAGGTGGCCGCGGAGGTCTCCGACTTCGACCCTCTGCAGTACATGGACGCAAAGCGTGCCCGACGCCTGGACCGCTTCGCCCAGTTCGCCGTGGCCGCCGCGCGGCAGGCGGTGGAGGATGCGCAACTGCGCCTGGAGGACGAGGACCGGGATCGTGTGGGTGTGTTCGTTGGCGCCGCCCTGGGCGGGGGCGCATTCGCCGAGGAGCAGCACGAGGTTTACCTGCGGGAAGGCCTGAGGCGAGTCAAACCCGCCCTGGCCCTGGCCGTCTTCTCCGGCGCGGCCTCCTGCAATATCGCCATCGAGTTCAACATCACGGGGCCCACCAGCGCCAACTCGGACTCCTGCGCCTCCGCGACCATCGCCATCGGGGAGGCCCTGCACGCCATCCGCGCCGGCGACGCAGACGTCTTCCTGGCCGGCGGCGTGGAGTGCCCGCTGGCGCCGTTGATCTTCGGCGCCTTCGACCTCATCCGGGCCATGTCCGCACGCAACGACGCACCGCAGGCGGCCTGCCGCCCATTCGACCGCCGGCGCGACGGCTTCGTCATGGGCGAGGGCGCCGCCATCCTGGTGCTGGAGGAGTACGGCCGCGCGGTACGCCGCAACGCCCCGCTCTACGGCGAGCTCCTGGGGTACGGCACCAGCAACGACGCCTACCACATGACCGCGCCGCTACCCTCCGGGCAGCAGGCGGCGCGGGCGATGCGGCAGGCGCTTGCAGACGCCGGACTGGCCGCAGAGCAGATCGGCTACATCAACGCCCACGCCTCCAGCACGCCGCTTAACGACGCGGTGGAGACGGCGGCGATCAAGCTGGCCCTGGGGGAGCACGCGTACCGTGTGCCGGTCAGCGGCACCAAGCCCATGCACGGCCACGCCCTGGGGGCTTCCGGGGCCATCGAGGCGGCGTTGTGCCTGCTGGCGCTGCGACACGACTACCTCCCGCCGACGCTCAACCTGGACGAGCCAGACCCTCAGTGCGACCTGGACTACATCCCGCAGGTCGGCCGCTCGGCCCGCGTGGATTACATCCTGAGCAACTCCTTCGGCTTCGGGGGGATCAACGCCGTCCTGGCCTTCGGCCGGGTGGCCTAGAGGCGGCCGATCTGCGGCACCGCCAGTCCCAGGAACAGGGCGGCGGCCATGACCACGATGCCGCCCGCAGCCAGGGACCAGGAGAGCCCCACCCACTCGGCCAGGGCGCCCGCCGGCAGCGTCCCCAGGGCCATCATCCCGAAGGCCACAGTGCCGAACAGCCCCATAGCCCGTCCCCGCTGCCCGGGGGTCACCGTGGTCTGCATCAGCGTGTTGGCCGTGGCCATGGCCACAGACTGCCCCAGGCCCACCGCCACCAGCAACAGGATGGAGAGGGGAAACGAGGTGGACAGCCCAAACAGCGTGACCATAGCGCCCATGGCGAAGGTCGCTCCCAGGAGGATGCGGCCGTGCGCCACCCGCCCCGCGCTCCACCCGGCGACGAAGACGGCTAAGAACGTGCCCGCGCCAGGCGCCGCCTGCAGCAGGCCCAGGCCTTCCGGACCCACCCGCAGCACCTCGCGGGCCACCGCCGGCATCAGGCGGATGTAGGGGCGGCCGAAGAAGCTGAGCACGGCCACAATGCTCAGAAGGATGCCGATGACGCGGTGTCGCAGCAGCAGCTGCAGTCCCTCGCGGATGTCCTCTCCCAGGGAGACGCGCCCGTCGGGCACCTCCGGCGGCAGCCGCATCACCACCAGCGCCCAGAGCACGGCCAGGTAGGTGAGGGCGTTGAGGAGAAAGGCGCCGTGTGCCCCCGACAGGCTGATGACCACGCCGGCCAGGGCCGGGCCAAAGACGCTGGAGCCGTTGAATGCCAGGGAGTTCAGGGTCACCGCCTGCAGCACCTCCCCGTCGTCCACCAGCGACGGGGTCAGCGACTGGCGGGCGGGCATGTCGAAGGACATCACCAGAGAGTTGAAGGCGGCGATGAGCAGCAGATGCCAGACCCGGACCAGGCCCAGCCAGGTGAGCAGCCCCAGGCCCGCGCTGGAGAGCATGGCCACCACGTTGGTCACCTGCAGGACCTGCCGCCGGTCCGCGCGGTCGGCCACGACCCCACCGAGGAAGGCGAAGAGGAGGCGGGGCACGGCCTGCACCAGACCCAGCAGGCCCAGGTACACCGGTGCGCGGGTGAGCTGGTCCATCAGGTAGCCCAGGGCGGTGAACTGCATCCACCCGCCGGCGTTGCTGACCACCAGCCCCGTCCAGAGAAGGCGGAAGTTGCGGTGTCTCAGCGGGGCGAAGGGCGCGGGGCGCGCAGCCGTGGAGACCGCCGTGGGGTCGGAAACCATTCCTCTCATGGTCGTCGGGCCGGCGCCCGGGCAGGAAGCGACCGCCGGATGGGCGCGACGGGGCGTGACGGTCTTATAATAGACGGTGCGGGCGGTCTGCGGGAGGCTGCCGGCTCAAGCCATGTGACATGAGGAGGTGATGGCACATGGTATGGGCGAACGTGGTAAACGCACTGGTCGGCATCTGGTTCATTCTGGCACCGTTCATCCTGAGGTATAGCGACCACGCCGGAGCGCTGTGGACGAGCATCGTCGGCGGGGCCATCCTCCTGGTGCTCGCCGGGTGGGCTGTCCTCAGCGAGGAGGCACGCAAGCAGCGGTGGATCCAGTACGTCAACGGGCTGGTGGGGATCTGGTTCATCATCTTCCCCTTCGTCTTCGCCCTGACCGCCAGGCCCAACGTCTCCTGGACCTCCGTCGTTGGCGGCCTCATCGCGCTGGTGCTCAGCGCCTGGCTGGCCTTCAGCGTTCTGCCCAAGGAGGTCCGCGCCTAAAGGCAAGAGCCGATCCGGGCCGCAGCCTCCCGCGCCCGCAGCCCTCTCTCCACTCCCCTTCGCCCGACGGCTCAGCTTCAAATCGATACTTCTCTCCTGCTCCGCCTCGTGTTAGACTAACGCCCAGTTACCCCGGGCATGGGCTCGACGAGGGGGTGGTAGGGATCTCTTCTGCACTCGTCATCGGCACCGCCATTGGCATCGTCTTGCCCCTCACCGCCTACAGCCTGAAGGTGTTCGAGGTCCCGCGGCACCACGAGGGCGTCGCCGCGGTAACCCTGATCCTGGCCTACCTGCTGCTGCTCTCGCCGCTGCTGGACCTGCTGGCCAGGTAGCGGGTCACTGCCCGGGGGAGGCGTAGCGTTCCTCCCTCCAGGGGTCGGCGTGGTTGTGGTAGCCGTTGCGCTCCCAGAAGCCGGGCCGATCCCGGGCCAGCACCTCGAAGGCGCGCACCCACTTGGCGCTCTTCCAAAAATACAGCCGGGGCACCACCAGTCGCAGCGGCCAGCCGTGCTCGGGGGTGAGGTCCGCCCCGTCAGCGCGGTGCGCCAGCAGCGCGTCCTCCGCCAGGAGGTACTCCAGGGGCAGGTTGGTCTCGTAGCCCTGCTCGGCGTGCACCATGGCGAACCGGGCCTGGGGTAGGGGCTGCGCCCGCTCCAGCAGCAGCCCGGCCGGGACGCCCTCGAAGACCAGGCCCAGCTTGCTCCACGAGGTCACACAGTGGACGTCGCAGCGCAGCGTCACCCTGGGCAGGCTCATGAACTCGTCGTAGGAGAGGGTGAGCGGGCGCTCCACCAGGCCGTACACCCTGAAGTCCCAGGTGCGGGAGTCGAAGCGGGGGACGGTGCCGTAGTGCAGCACCGGCCACTTCTCGGTAGCGTACTGGCCCGGGGGGATGCGTCCTTGCCCTTGCTTCCGTCCGGCATCACGCATCTCCGGCTCCACCGGAGGGGAGGGAATGGAGCGTGCGGGCAGGCGCACCGCGCACGTTGAAGGCGCTCATGGCCCGTTCGATCCCCTCCTGCACGAACATCTCCACGGCATCCGCCGCCCGCTCCACCGCCGCATCCACTAGCGGCGCCTCTGCCCGGTCAAACCGGCTGAGCACATAGTCGGCCGGGTCCACGCCTGCCGGCGGACGCCCGATGCCCAGGCGCAGACGGGGGAAGCCCTGCTCGCCCAGAGCCTCGATGATGGAGCGCATCCCGTTGTGCCCGCCGTGGCCGCCCCCGGCGCGCAGGCGGATCTGCCCCAGGGGGAGGTCCAGGTCGTCGTAGACCACCAGGAGGTGCGGCAGCGGCACGCGGTGCCGGCGACGCAGGTCGGCAACCGCCAGTCCGCTGACGTTGACGTACGTCTGCGGCCGGGCCAGGAGCACGTGGACTCTGTCCAGCGTCAGCGCCCCCACATCCGCCCACCCCTCCTCCCGCAGGGTCACGCCGTGGCGCCGGGCCAGAACCTCGATGACGCGGGCCCCGATGTTGTGCCGACTGCCCCGGTAGCGCCGCCCCGGGTTGCCCAGTCCGACGATGAGCCTCATGACCGCCCGCGGGGAGTCCGGTTGCACAGGAGGCGAGGATAAGCCCTCCGGCCCCAGGCCTTCCGACCGGCCCGGATGCCCTCCGCCCTACGCGCCCCCGGCGGGAGGCTTCGCTGCGGACTTCTCTGCGCTCTTCTCGCCTGCAGCGGCCTCGGGCGCAGGTGCGGCGGCAGCCTCCGCGGGGGGCGCAGTCGGTGGCGCCTCCTCCACGCGGGGCGCCAGCACTGTGGCCACCACCTCCCCGGGCGGGGTGAGCAGAGTCACCCCCTCAGGCATCTTCAGCTCGCCGGCATGTACCGCCTGACCGACGCGCAGCTCGCCCACGTCCACCTCCAGGCGCTCGGGGATCTGAGTAGGCAGGCACTCCACCAGCACCTCCCGCAGGTGCTGGTCGAGGAGCCCGCCTTCGGTCACGCCTCTGGGCGTGCCCACCAGGACCACAGGGACGTGTGCCTCCAGGGTCTCCTCCAGGGAGATGGCCTGGAAGTCCACATGGATGATCTCCTGGCTGAAGATGTCCCGCTGCAGCTCCTTCACCATCACCAGTTGCCGGTCCGCCCCTCCGTCCACCCGAATGTCCAGGTCGATCAGGACGTTAGTCCCGGCGTGGGTGTGCAACGCCGTCCGCAGCGCCCGGGACTCCACCGCCACCGCCACCGGCTCGCGCCCGCGGCCGTAAACCACCGCCGGCACGGCGCCAGCGCGCCGCAGGCGCCGGGCGCCCTCCTTCCCCGTGTGCTGCCGCACGCTGGCCTCCAGGCTGACCCGTTCCATAGGGAGTCTCCTCGGACAAGGCAATGGCCCCGCGTCCCGGGGCCCAAACCGCGCGTAATTATACCAGGGGGCGGACGCCGATCACCAGGCCCAGGCCGCCCGGCCCCTTTGCGTCGACGGTCACCTCCAGGCCGGGTTCCCGCACTGCCCGCGCGTACCTCCCTCCCTATCCCCTCGCCGCCAGTTCGTCCGCCAGGTGCCGGATCCGCTGGCGCAGGTCCTCACGGATGCGGCGGTGGGCATCCACGTCTCCCGGCGGCGGATCGGGGAGCGGCCAGTGGAGGGAGCGCACGCCTGGCACCACCGGACAGGCCTCCTCCGCGCACAGCCCCACCACCATGGCCACGTCCGGCCCCAGCGCCGCCTCCAGCCGCTTGGGCACCTGGCGGGAGATGTCGATCCCCGCCTCGGCCATCACGGTCACGGCCTCCGGGCGCACCCGGTCTTTGGGCTCCGTCCCCGCGGAGCGGGCCCGCCACCCCGGCGGGGGCGCCGCATTAAACAGCGCCTCCGCCATCTGGGAGCGGGCGGAGTTACCGATTCAGACGAAGACGACGGTCCGCATCTGCCTCCTCCCATTCGGCAGGTTCTCACCCGCCCCTCTGTGGCCAGGGGAGGGGACAGTCCGGGCAGCGAATTCCCGTAGGTAGCAACCGACGGGAGGGACAGCATGGTATTGCGATTGCTTCCGCGGGAAGAAAGCTTCTTCGAGTTGCTCAACCAGTCGGCCCAGAACATCCTTCACGGGGCGCGTCTTCTCAGGGATCTACTGGATGACTACCGGGATGTGGAACCGCGCGCCGCTGCCATCAAGGCGGTTGAGGACAGGGGGGACGAAATAACCCATCAGATCATCGCCCGCCTGAACCGCACATTTGTCACGCCCATAGATCGGGAAGACATCATCGAACTGGCCAAGCAGCTGGACAACGTCCTGGACTGGGTCGAGGCCTGCGCCGCCCGCCTGGCCATCTACCGCATCCCCCACGCCACAGCCGAGGCCCGGGAACTGGCCCACATTACCGTCAACATCTGTGAGGCCGTGGTGGAAGGGGTGGCGGCGTTGCGCAAGCTGGATAGGCTTGAGGGACCGGTGCAGGAGATCAACCGGCTGGAGAACCTGGCCGACCACGTCCAGCGCGACGCCATCGCCAAGCTGTTCGCCAGCAACGGCAACCCCATCGACATCCTTAAGTGGAAGGAGATCTACGAGACCCTGGAGGAGGCCACCGACCAGGGCGAAGATGTGGCCAACGTCCTGGAAACCATCCAGACCAAGAACCGGTAGGGAATGGGACACTCACTGGTCGTCTTCCTGCTGGCGGTGGCTCTGGCCTATGTATACGCATTCGTGGGAGGATTCACTGATGCCGCCAACGCCATCGCCACCTCTGTGGGCACCCGTGTGCTCACCCCGCGGGCGGCGGTGGTGATGGCGGGGGCCTTCAACCTGGTTGGTGGCCTCACCGGGACCGCTGTGGCGGTGACCATCGGGAAGGGACTCCTCGATCCCGCGGTCCTCAGCCTGCTGACGGTGGTGGCCGGCCTGGCTGGGGCCATGACCTGGAGCCTGTTCACCTACCGCCTGGGCATACCGGTGAGTGAGACCCACGGGTTGATCGGCGGCCTGGTCGGGGCCGGCGTCGCTACGGCCGGACCCCAGGTCATCCGCTGGGGCGGACTGGCCCGGGTCTTCACCGCCATCTTCGCCTCTCCGGCTCTGGGATTCCTGGCCGGCGCCGCTCTGATCCTGGGCGTGTACTGGAGCTTTCACCAGACCGATCCGGCTCGGACCGTACCCTGGTTCAAACATCTGCAACGGCTCTCCGCCGCCTACATGGCCTTCAGCCATGGCCGCAACGACGCGCAAAAGCCTATGGGCGTCCTGGCGCTGGCCTTGAGCCTGCACCTGGGCCTGCGCGACGTCACCGTTCCCCTCTGGGTCATCATAAGTTGCGCCACCGTCGCGGCGCTGGGGACGGCTTACGGCGGGTGGCGCATCATCAGGACGCTGGGGATGCGGGTGACGGCGCTGGATCCAGTGCAGGGATTCGCGGCAGAAGTCTCCGGGGCCACGGTGATTCAGTTCGCCTCCGAGCTGGGCATCCCCATCAGCACCACGCACGCCATCACCTCCTCGATCCTGGGGGTGGGCGTTGTCCGCCGCCTCTCTGCTGTGCGCTGGGGGGTGACCTTCGAGATCTTCTTCTCCTGGCTGCTCACCGTCCCCGTGACTGTCGGCCTGGGAGCTGTCTACCTGCTCCTGCTCCGGGCGGCTTTGCGGCCGTAGCTCTCCTGCCCGGCCCTCAGGCGGGGGCTTCCTCCGCGGCGTAACGCACCAGGTCCATGGTGGCGCTGGTCAGCAGCTCCAGGGAGAGCGGGTCGGGGTAGTCTCCCTCGAAGACGATGCGCCGGATGCCCACGTTGAGCAGGGCCTTGGCGCAGCTCAGGCAGGGGAGGTAGGTGCAGTACAGCGTCCCCCCGGCCACCGAGACCCCGTGGTAGGCGGCCTGGATGATGCAGTTCATCTCCGCGTGGATACACAGGCAGGTGTCGTGGCCGGTCCCCGGGGGAGCTGCGCCCGCACAGCGGGCGCAACCGCCGTCGCCGCAGTTGGGGACGCCGCGGGGGGTGTCGTTGTAGCCCGTGGCCAGGACCATGCGGTCCTTGACGATGACCGCCCCCACCCGGCGACGCCGGCAGGTGGAGCGCGTGGCCGCCAGGTGCGCCATGCGCATGAAGTACTCGTCCCAGCCCGGGCGTCCCGGCATGCCTCTCCCTCCTTACTTCGTCCCGTAGAGGCGGTCCCCCGCGTCCCCCAGGCCCGGGACGATGTAGCCGTGGTCGTTGAGGTATTCGTCCACGGCCGCGGTGTAGATCTCCACGTCGGGGTGGGCCGCCTGCACCTTCTGAATCCCCTCCGGCGCGGAGATGATGGCCATGACCCGGATGGTGCGGCAACCTGCCTGCTTCAGGGTGTCGATGCAGGCCACCGCCGAGCCTCCCGTGGCCAGCATGGGGTCCAGGACCATGGCCTCCCGCTCGGCAATGTCTGCGGGCAGCTTGGCGTAATAGGAGTGAGGCTGCAGCGTCTCCGGGTCCCGCCAGATCCCCACATGGCCCACCCGCGCCGTGGGGATGAGTCGGGTGATGCCCGCCTCCATGGCCAGCCCCGCGCGCAAGATGGGCACCACAGCGATCTCCTGCCCGGCGATGGACCACCCCCGGGCCGTGCCCAGAGGGGTCTCCACCGCGGTCTCCTTCACCGGGTGGGATCGGGTGGCCTCGAAGGCCATGAGCATGGCCAGCTCCTCCACCAGCTCGCGGAACTCTTTGTGCCCGGTGCGCTTGTCGCGCAGGATGGTCAGCTTGTGCAGGATCAGGGGGTGGTCAAAGACATGGACCTTGCTCACCAGGCCACCTCCGGCGGGGATACTCCCTCAAGGTTCCATCCCTACGCCCATCCCCCCTGCCCGCCGCCGGCCTCCGCCGCCTCCACCGCGTGGATCTTCTGCACCCGCCGCAGATGCCGCCCGCCCTCGAAGGATGTCTCCAGCCACACCCGCACGATGTCTGCGGCCACCTCCGTGCCCGTGACCCGTGCCCCCAGGGAGAGGACGTTAGCGTCGTTGTGCTGGCGGGAGAGGCGGGCTGTGGTCACGTCGTGGCAGAGGGCGGCGCGCACCCCCCGCACCTTGTTGGCCACCATGGCCTCTCCCTGTCCCGACCCTCCGAAGACGATAGCCCGGTCCGCCTCGCCGCGGGCCACCGCCCGCGCCGCCAATGCCACGAAGTCCGGGTAGTCCACGGGGTCGGGGCCTGCGGTACCCCAGTCCTGCACTTCGTGCCCCCACTCCACCAGGAGCTGCTTGATGAATTCTTTCAGGGGGAACCCGGCGTGGTCACTGCCCAGGGCGATCTTCAGCGGAGGGCCTCCTCGATGGCGGCGGGGGGAATGACACCGGCGCGCACCACCCGCGGGGGATCCATGGTGGCATCCACGACCGTGGACTCCCGCCCGTGCCGGGTCCGCCCCCCGTCCAGGATCATGTCCACCCGGTCGCCCAGCTCGAAGGCCACGTGCTGCGCCGTGGTGGGGCTGATGCTGCCGTGGAGGTTGGCACTGGTACCCACAATGGGCACGCCCGCGCCGCGGACCAGGGAGCGGGGCAGGGGGTGGTCGGGCAGCCGCACGGCCACGTGCTCACCCCCTGCAGTGACCAGGGAAGAGACGCCTCGCCCCTTGCGCAGGATCAGGGTGAGGGCGCCCGGCCAGAAACGCGCCATCAGGCGCTCGGCCACCTCCGGTACCTCCGCCACCAGCTCGGCAAGCTGCTCCCGGTCGGCGATGAGCAGGGGCAGCGGGTCGCTGCGTGGCCGGTGCTTGACCGCATAGACCCGGAGCACCGCGGAGTTGTTATGGGCGTTGCAGCCGATGCCGTAGACGGTGTCGGTAGGATAGGCCAGCAGCCCCCCCTCCTGGATGAGGCGGATGGCCTGCCGCGGGGCCTCTATGTCCTCGGTCACCCGGATGATCCGCAGCGGCCGCAGCGCCGGGCGGACCGCGGGCTGGAAGGAGAGGTCGTAGTAGGACCGTGCCGCCGGGCTCATCGGCGTCTGCCGGCTACCACCCGGGCGATTCCCGCCAGGTCGTTGATCGTGCGGATCTCCTCCAGGGTCCCTGCCCGGGCGAAGAGTTCACTCACCGCCTGGGCCTGGCCTGCCCCCACCTCCACCACCAGCCACCCTCCGGGCCTTAGCAACGGCGGTCCCTCATGGGCCAGCCGGGCGTGAAAGGCGGTCCCGTCCGCCCCGGCCAGGAGCGCGACGGCCGGCTCATGATCCCGCACCTCCCGTGGGAGGGCGGCGGCACTGGCCGCATCCACATAGGGCGGGTTTGAGGCAATGGCGTCCACCTGATTCCACCCCTGCCGTGGTGCCGGGGCCAGGAGGTCGCCCCTGGCGAAGGTAATCCGGTCCGCCACCTGGTGGCGGGCGGCATTCTCCCGCGCTACGGCGAGGGCCTCCGCCGAGATGTCCACCGCCAGGACTCGCACCTGGGGCAGGAACCGGGCCAGGGCCACAGCGATGGCGCCGCTGCCAGTGCCCACGTCGATGACCCGCGCCGCGGGGGTGTCCGCCAACACGTGCAGCAGGAACTCCACCAGGACCTCCGTCTCCGGCCGGGGGATGAGCACCCGCCCGTCCACCCGCAGCTCCAGCCCCATGAACTCGCGGTGTCCCACCAGGTAGGCCACCGGCCGGCCGCGACCACGCTCCTCCAGGAGGGCGCAAAAGCGCCCCCAGGCTGCAGCGTCCAGGGGCCGCTCCCAGGCCAGGTAGAGCGCAGCACGGGTCAGCCCCAGGACGTGTCGCAGCAGCACCTCCGCCTCCAGGCCGGCGGCCTCAACCCCGCTGGCCAAGAGGTGCTCTCGCCCCAGCAGCCAGGCCTCGCGCACCGATGCCGGGACCGGCGGCGCCGGGGGCGTGGACAGAGGGTCTGCGCCGCGGGCCGCGGCCGGGCGCACGGGGGCGTCAGGACGCGGCGGCGGCCCGCTCGGCCGCCACCAGGGCGTCGATCAACTCGTCCAGGTCGCCGTCCAGCACCGCGGGGAGGCGGTGGAGGGAGAGGCCGATGCGGTGGTCGGTGACGCGGTTCTGCGGGAAGTTGTAGGTGCGCACTTTCTCGCTGCGCTCCCCCGTGCCCACCTGCAGGCGGCGCTGCCGGGCGATGGCCTCCTGCTGCTCCCGCTGCGCCCGCTGCAACAGATGGGCCCGCAGGATACGCATGGCTTTCTCCCGGTTCTGGAATTGCGAGCGCTCGTCCTGGCAGGAGACGACGATGTGCGTGGGCAGATGGCGGATACGCACCGCGGTCTCTACCTTATTCACATTCTGACCGCCGGCTCCGCCGGCGCGGAATGTCTCGATCTCCAGGTCCTCGGGGCGGATCTGCACCTCGACCTCCTCCGCCTCGGGCAGGACCGCCACCGTGGCCGTGGAGGTGTGGATGCGTCCTGAGGCTTCGGTCACGGGCACGCGCTGCACCCGGTGCACCCCGCTTTCGAACTTAAGCCGGCTGTACGCGCCCTGCCCCTTGACCGCGAAGATTACCTCCTTGAATCCACCCAGCCCGGTAGGGCTGCTCTCCAGGACCTCCACCTTCCAGCCGCGCCGCTCCGCGTAGCGGCCGTACATGCGGAACAGGTCCCCGGCGAAGAGCGCCGCCTCCTCCCCACCCGTGCCGGCGCGAATCTCCATGATGATGTCGCGCCGGTCGTAGGGATGGGCCGGGACCAGGACTTCCCGTAGCCGCTCCTCCAGCGCCGCGGCCTCCGTGCGCAGACGTGCCGCCTCTGCGGCCGCCAGAGTGCGCATCTCGGGGTCGGCCTCCTCCCGCGCCATTCTCCCGGCCTCCTCGGCCTCGCGGTGCACCCGTCGCAGGTCCCGGTAGAGGGCCACCGTAGCCGCCAGACCGGCGTGCTCCTTGGCCACCTTCTGGTAGCGGTCGGGCGCCGCCAGCGTCGCGGGGTCGGCCAGCAGGCGCGTCAGCTCCTCGTAGCGCGCCTCCATGGCCTCCAACTTGACCACAACAGCCTGCTCAAGCATTCCGGGTTGATTATATCAATCGGCGGGTCCCGCGCCGGCAGGAGCGCCTCTCAGGGCTCCCCCGGCACCTCACGGAGCGCGGCGGCAAAGGGGTCGGTCTGCAGGCAGCCCGTGCCCGGGGCGTGGGAAAAGGCCTGCTCCCGCCGTCTAGACCTTGAGGCCGTACTTCCGGGCAAACTTCTGCACGCGCCCCTCAGCGTCCACGAACTTGCGCTGCCCGGTGTAGAAAGGGTGGCAACGCGAGCAGATCTCCACGCGGATGGACTGCTTGGTCGATCCGGTGACGAAGGTCTCGCCGCAGGCGCAGGTCACCGTCGCCCGGTAGTAAGGGGGGTGAATACCCTTCTTCATGTCACAGCCTCCGTGCCGCCGGGCGACAGCACGCCCGCACAGCGCAAATCCGTCGCATTATACCATACCCTCCGGGTGCGCCGACCGTTCCAGACATGAACTCGGCCCGGGCCGAGTTCGGTCGGCCGAGGGGCCCGCGGGACGCGCAGCATCTCCGTGGGCCAGCCAGGCAGCAGCGTACCTAGCGCAGGTACCGCAGCGGGTTCACCGGCCGTCCGTTGAGCCGCACCTCGAAGTGCACGTGCGCCCCGGTACAGCGGCCGGTGCAGCCTACCAGAGCGATCCGCTCTCCCTGCTGCACCCCCTGCCCGGGACGCACCAGCAGCCTGGAGGCATGGCCGTAGAGGGTCCGCAGGCCGCCTCCGTGGTCGAGGATCACCGTAAGGCCATATCCGTAGTACCACCCGGCCAGGACCACCTGGCCTGGAAGGGCGGCGTGGATGGGCGTTCCCCAGGCTGCGGCCAGGTCGATGCCATCGTGGTGTTGCCGGAAACGCCAGCCGTACCGAGAAGTAATCATCCCTCGGGCGGGCCAGCTCAGGGCAGGACGCGCCACCAGCGTCGGACGGGGAGCCCGCGTGGCCAGCCCCCCGGGCGCGCGCCCTCGCTCTCCCGGGAGAACCAGCTGCTGACCTACGCGGAGGCGGTCAGCCGAGGGCAGCCCGTTGGCCGCCACGATGGCGTCCACGGAGGTCCGGTAGCGACGGGCGAGAGAGAACAGGGTGTCCCCGGGCTGCACGCGGTAGGCGACCGCCGCCCCGGGCCCGGTAGCCGGCCGCCGCGGGGTGGACGCCGCCGCGGGCCTGGCAGGCCGCCGCGGGGCGGACGCCGCCACGGCCGGTGCCTTCGTCCCCCTGGGGATGACCAACTCCTGGCCTATCCGCAGGGTGTGCGGGGAGGAGAGGACGTTGACGGCGGCGATGGCCTGGACGGTGGTGCGGTAGCGGCGGGCGAGGTCGAAGAGGGTGTCGCCGGAGGCAACCCGGTGGCGAAGCCCCAGCCTGCCCAGCGCAGAGCCCGCAGCACTGGGGGTCTCCTCCCTCCTGCCCACCGCCCTGAAGACCGGTTCGGCGGGAACGGCTGCCGCATCTGGCACGACGGCCGACGCATCTGGAGCCAACGATGCCCCAGGCTCCACCAACACCGTCGGCGCGCTCGCAGGTTGGGGCCGGACAAAGACCTCCAGCCCGTGGAGGAGCGCCAGGCGGCGGACCTGCGAAGCCACCTGCACCGTACCGGTCGGGGGCACGTCGACGAAGGGGCCGGACGCGGTTGGCGGCGCGGCAGAGAATGCCTTTGGACGCGGAAGCAGCAGCGCGACGAGCAATAATGCAGGAACTGCGCGGTTGCCCATCTCCCCCGTCCCAGGAAAGGGCGTTCAGAATCGTGGAAACAGCGAAAACGATCGAGTCCGCAGCAGCCCAGGTTGCACCCGCGTGTCGGCGGGCCGGCTGCTGCGAAGGGCATCCTGAAGTGCCTCGTCCCGCTGCGCATTTCCACATCTCGATGAAAAATCCTGCAGAAAATACCCGATTTTTCTATCTAATGAAAGATCCAGCGAACTGGAGTTCGCTGGATGGGCGAGATCAATGTTTTTCGGTGGATTTCTGCTTCTGGCTCTGGATTTCTCTCAATTACGATCCCACGGCGTCTTCCTCCGCGCTCTTGACGATGGAGCGCAGGAAGCCCGCATTGTTGGGGGTGCGGCGCAGCCGGTCCAGGATCAGCTCGGTCATGGCCACGGTGTCCAGCTGCTCCAGGCTCTTGCGCAGGACCCAGACCTTGCGCAGCTCCTCATCGGTGAGGAGCAGCTCCTCCCGCCGCGTCCCCGACATCTTGATGTCGATGGCGGGGAAGGTGCGCCGCTCCTGCAGCTTGCGGTTCAGGTGCAGCTCCATGTTGCCGGTGCCCTTGAACTCCTCGTAGATTACATCGTCCATGCGGCTGCCGGTATCGATCAGGGCGGTGGCAACGATGGTCAGGCTCCCACCCTCCTCGATCTTCCGCGCCGCCCCGAAGAAGCGCTTCGGCCGGTGCAGTGCCGCCGGGTCCAATCCGCCAGAGAGGGTGCGGCCTGATGGCGGGATGACCAGGTTGTTGGCGCGGGAGAAGCGGGTCAGGCTGTCCAGCAGGATGACCACGTCCCGGCCACCCTCCACCAGGCGCTTGGCCCGATCCAGCACCAGGTCGGCCACCTGGATGTGCTCCTCCGGAGGCCGGTCGAAGGTGCTGGCGATCACCTCGGCCTCCACGGAGCGGCGCATGTCCGTGACCTCCTCCGGCCGCTCATCCAGCAAAAGGACGATCAGGTAGATCTCCGGGTGGTTCTGTACCACCGCCTGGCCGATCCGCTTCAGCAGGGTGGTCTTGCCGGCCTTGGGCGGGGAGACGATCATCGCCCGCTGTCCCTTGCCGATGGGAGCGAAGAGGTCCACCACGCGTACGGTGAGGTCGCCGTCGGGCATCTCCAGCCTGATCCGCTCGTGGGGGAAGACCGGAGTCAGCTGCTCGAAGTTGGGCCGGTTGCGTGCCTGCTCCGGGTCCAGACCGTTGACCACCTCCACCCGTAGCAGGGCGAAGTACTTCTCGTTGTCCTTGGGCGGACGGACCTGTCCCAGCACCTCGTCGCCCACGCGCAGGCCAAAGCGTTTGATCTGCGAGGGGGAGACGTAGATGTCCTCCGGACCGGGGAGGTAGCCGCTGGTGCGCAGGAACCCGTAGCCCTCGGTCATGATCTCCAGAATGCCCGACCGGAACATCAGCCCTTCCCGTTCCGTCTGGGCCTGCAGGATGCGCATGATCAGCTCCTGCTTGCGGTAGCGCCGCAGGTTGGCGATGTTCAACTCTTTGGCCAGCTCCTGCAGCTCAGCGAGGGTTTTCTCTTGCAGGTCGGCGATAGCGAGCACGGGGCATCACACCCTAGCTTTGGCTTTTTCCAGTTCTGCCCGCAGCTTGGCCGCGTCGGCCAGGAAGCGCGCCTGACCCACGTCGGTCAGCGCGTGCTTGAAGAGTTGCTCCAGGACCTTGAAGGGCATGGTAGCGATGTGGGCGCCGGCCAGCGCCGCCGCGGTGACGTGCAGGGGGTGACGCAGGCTGGCCGCCAGCACCTGGGTGGAGAATCCGTAGGTGCGCACCATCTGCACCGCATCCCGCACCACCTGCATGCCGTCGTGGCCGATGTCGTCCAGGCGCCCCACAAAGGGGCTGACGAAGGTGGCGCCCGCCTTACAGGCCAGCAGCGCCTGGTTGGCGGAGAAGGTCAGGGTAACGTTAACGGCGATACCCCGCCCCCGCAGCTGGCGACAGGCCTGCAGCCCCTCTGGAGTCATCGGCACCTTGACCACCACATTGGGGGCCCAGCCAGCAAACTCCACTCCCTGGCGGACCATCTCTTCGGCGTCGTCGCTGGTGGTCTCCACGGATATGGGCCCTCTCACCAGCCTGGCGATCTCCAGGATCTGGGCCTTGTGCTCCCGCCCCTCGCGGGCCACCAGGGTAGGGTTGGTGGTCACCCCGTCGCACAACCCCCAGGCCACCGCCTGGCGGATCTCCTCCAGATTGGCCGTGTCCAGAAAGAACTTCATGGTCGCCCCCCGCCAGCGGTCACGGTCCCGTGGCCTCGATGTAGACTACGTCGCCCACGTCGCTCTCCTTGAGGAACTGCAGGACATCCCCCGGACGCAGCCCCCCCAGGGAGGCGCGGCGGTCGTTGCGGTAGACCGCATGAGCCGGGGCCACGCGGAAGGTGCGCACCGCCTTCTTCTCGTCCTCAATGCTGATGGTGGGCGGCCGGCTCTCCCGCAGCCCGCGGAAGACACCCTTCTGGAAGTCGTACTTCTTCAGTAACCCCATGAGCACGTCCAGGGCCACAGCGGCGTCGGCCCGGGTCGCCCCCTGGGCTGGCCGGAAGGCGCCGTCTAGCAGGGGGATCATCTTTCGCTCAATGGCCACCGCCACGCTGCCGCGCGCCCAGGGCAACACCGCGGCGTTATCCGAGACGGGCAGGGTCGCCGTGGCCCGACTGAACGCCTCGGCATCCAGGCCGCCGGCGCGCACGGCCAGGGCGGCCAGCTCCGCCCGGGTGACGGGCTGGTCGGGGCGGAAGGTGTTGTCCGGGTATCCCACCACCAGCCCCTTCTGGAAGAAGAGGGACAGCGAAGTGGGGGAGGTCTTGGTGGTGTGCACGGCGACGACCTCATAGCGCCCGGGACCGATGGGCCGGTCGTTCTGGTCCAGCTGCCGCCACCGGGTGTTGAAGTTCATGGACTTCCCCGCGGCCAGTGGCACAGGCTTCTCCACGGGCAGGAAGGCCCGCCCCAGAGACCAGCGGGCCACCTCCATGCCGTCCGCCCGCCGGACGATGAAGTCGTGGAACTGGGAGTTGTGGTACTCGAACAGGACGTCCTCCTTCCCCGTGTTGCTGATGACAAAGGTGAGGAGCACCTCCTCCTGAGGGCCGTAGGCCACCTTGTCCACGGTCAGGGTGTAGAGGATGTCCCCCTTCTTCAACTCTACGCTGCGTGCCGACACCGTCCCCATGCTGACCGCAGCGGCCACGGCGGGGCGGGCCCCCTGAGGGATCCGCTCCAGGTCCCCGAACTCCGGCGACACCAGCCCCTGCCCGGAAACCCCCAGCAGGCGCACCAGGAACAGGACCATCTCCAGGCGAGTGACCACGCTACCGGGGAGGAACCGGCCGTCGGCCGTCCCCCGGACAACCCCCTTGGCGGCCAGGCGCTCGATGGCCCGCTGCGCCGGAAGCCCGCTAATGTCCGTAAAGATGTCGGCCCATGCGGGCGCAGCCAGGGCCAGCAGCAGCAACCCGCAGGTGAGGGTACGCATCAGGTGTCTCTTCCGGGTGGTGGTCATTGGGAGTTCGGTGTGCGCGGGTCGGACCTCACGGTTTAGGGAACGGCCGGCGCGCTCCAGTCGCCTGCACGTCATGTTGTCGATCGGGATGCTGGCTCGGAAAGGCCGTTCCGTCGAGTGGCCGCTCTGCAGTTCGCCTTCGAACTCTCGGCCTCCTGCTAGTCACTATACCTTATGCTCCCCCTTCTCGCCCAGGGGGAGGCGGCGTCACATCCGCTCGGGGGCGGACACCCCGATCAGGCCCAGCGTCCGCCGCAGCACCAGGCGGACGGCATCCGCCAGGATGAGGCGGGCGGTGGTGAGGGCGGGGTCGTCGGAGAGCACCCGGCACTGGGTGTAGAAGACGTGGAAGGCCTCGGCCAGCCCGCGGGCGTAGGCGCACAGCCGCTGCGGCTCACGTCGCACCCCGGCTGCCTCGATGACCTCGGGGAGCTCTCCCAGGGCGTGCAGCAGGGCGATCTCCGCCTCGTGGGTGAGGACGGAGAAGTCGGCCCGCTGGACGGCGGCCTCCGACACCCGCCAGTTCCCCGCCGCCGGAGCTACCACCTGCTGCCCCACAGGGTGCGCCAGGGCCTCCCTGAAGATGCTGCTGATGCGGGCGTGAGCATACTGCACGTAGTAGACGGGATTCTCCTGGGACCTCTCCCGCGCCAGCTGCCAGTCGAAGTCCATGGGCACGGAGGGGCTGTACATGCAGAAGAAGTAGCGCGCCGCATCCCGTCCCACCGCGTCTAGCAGGTCCTGCAGGGTCACGTACTCGCCCCGCCGCTTGGACATGCGCAGCAGCTCCCCCTCGTTGCGCAGGCGCACATGCTGGTAAAGGACTATCTCCAGGCGGCTCACGTCCACTCCCAGCGCCGCCAGGCCACCCTTGACCCGGGCGACGTCGCCGATGTGGTCGATCCCCCAGACGTTGATCAGGTGGTCGAAGCCCCGCTCCAGCTTGTTCAGGTGGTAGGGGATGTCTGCCGCGTAGTACATGGGCCAGCCGCTGCTGCGGATGATCACCCGGTCCTTCTCGTCGCCGAAGCTGGTGGAGCGGAACCAGACGGCGCCGTCCTGCTCGTAGAGCAGGCCCCGCTCCCGCAGGAGGGCCAGGACCCGGTCCACGGCGCCCTGCTCGTAGAGGCTGCGCTCGCTGAACCAGACGTCGAAGTGAATGCCGAAGGCCTCCAGGGTGCGCCGGATGTCCGCCAGGATCTCGCCCAGGGCGAAGTCGCGGAACGCCGCCAGCCGCTCCTCCTCCGGCCGCTCCAGCCAGGCGGCGCCGTCCCTCTCTACCAGGCGCAGCGCCAGCTCCCGCACGTACTCCCCGCGGTAGCCGTCCTCGGGGAAGGGTTGCTCCCGGCCGAAGTGCGCGGCGTAGTGGTAGGCCACGCTTTGGGCCAGAGTGTGCACCAGCAGCCCAGCGTCGTTGATGTAGTACTCCCGGGTGACCCGGTAGCCCAGTGCCTGCAGGAGGTTGGCCAGGACGTCGCCGATCACCCCGTTGCGCCCGCTGCCGATGTGCAGCGGCCCCGTGGGATTGGCGCTGACGAACTCGATGTTCACCCGCCTGCCCCCGCCCACGTCCCGGCTGCCGTAGGCCTCTCCGACGGTATGGATATGCCGCAGGAGCTGGTGCAGCCAGGCCGGCGCCAGGAAGAAGTTGATGAATCCGGCGCCGGCCACCTCCACCCGGGCCACCTGCTGGGGAGAGAGCTCCAGGGCGTCGACCAGGATCCGGGCCACCTCCCGCGGCGGTCGCCCCGTGGAGCGGGCCAGCACCAGAGGCAGGTTAGTGGCGTAGTCGGCACGGCGGCGCCCCCGGGGGACCTCCACCTCCACCTCGGGCAGAGGGACGTCGGGGAGGGCTCCCGCGGCCATGGCCCGCCGGGCCGCCGCTTCCAGAGAGGTGCGCAACGCAGCCCGGAACACGTGGGCAGTCTACCACACGATGCCCGTCCCCGCGGGGTGGAGGCCGGGGATGGTCACAGGCAGGCGCCCGCGTGGCGGAGACGCCCCCGCCAGGACCCTCGCCGCCGCCCGGAGGAGCACGGGCTCCCGGCCGTAGGTGACCAGATAGTTGGATACCGTCGGGGTGGCGGCCAGGTCGTAGGGTGTCCCCGTGGCTACCAGGACCAGTCGGTCGCCGTGCACCTGCTGCGCCCGGCGCACCAGCTCTACGTGCCAGGGCGACGGGCGGCCGCGACTGCAGGTAACGAGGATCACAATCCCTCGCTCCTGGGGCGCGCCGTCCCACCCAGCCCCCAGCGGCAGCCGGAGGTCCCGCGCCGGGCGGTGCAGCTCCCGCAGCATCTCCCCCAGCGTGGGACCGGCGTCCCCGGCTGGCAGCTCGCCGGGTGCAGGGGTCACCACCAGCACCGGTCCGTCCGGCAGGGGAACCGTCCCCGGACCGCGGCGCACCAGCGTCACCGCCAGCGCGGCCATCTCCTCCGCCCGCGCCCGCACGGTGGTCTCATCCACCCCCGCCTCCTCCGCTCCGGCCTCCCCCACCGCCGGTCCCTCCGCAGGCCCGGCCGGGGGGCAGACGGCCGCCCGCAGCCGCTGCAGGCGCTGGTGGGACTGACGCAGGCGGGCAACGCTCAATACCCCTTCGGCGAGGGCACGGTCCACCGCGCCGAAGACCTCCTCCTGCAGGTCTTCCTCCCCCAGGGCCAGAAGGACGTCGGCCCCCGCCAGCAGGGCGAGCACCGCCGCGGTGCCGGCCCCCACGTGGTCCCTGACCGCGGCCATGGAGAGCGCGTCGGTGAAGACGACCCCGTCGAACCCCCACTTCCGGCGCAACACCCCCTCCAGCAGCGGGGGGCAGAGGGTGGCCGGAAGAGGGGAGAGGGCGGTGAAGGCCACGTGCGCGGTCATCAGCGCCGGCAACCCCTGTTGGACCGCCCGGCGAAACGGGAGGAGTTCCAAGGCCTCCAGCCGTTCCAGCCCGTGACCCACCAGGGGAAGGTCCAGGTGGGAGTCCTGGTCCGCGTCGCCGTGCCCGGGGAAGTGCTTGCCGGTGGCCGCCACGCCAGCCCGGCGCAGGCCGCGGGCGAAGGCGCAGCCCAACCGGGCCACCAGCTCCGGGTCCTCGCCGAAGGAGCGGATCCCGATGACGGGGTTCTCGGGGTTGGAGTTGACGTCCAGGACGGGGGCGAAGTTGACGGCGCAGCCCGCGGCGCGCAGCGCCCGCCCGGCCAGGCCCCCGGCCTCCTCGGCCAGCGCTGCGGAGCCCGTCGCCCCCAGCGCCATCGCTCCGGGCAGTCCCAGCGGCAACCGCTCCACCGCGCCGCCCTCCTGGTCCATCGCAATCACCAGCGGAGGGGCACCCGCCTGTCGCGCCAGCTCCTGCAGCTCCCGGCAGAGGTGCGCCACCTGCGCTGCGCTCTCAACGTTCTTGGGAAAGAGGACGACCCCGCCCAGGTGCCGCCGGGCGATCAGGTGGGAGACGCGGGGAGGGGGGGAGCGGCCGGCGAAGTCCACCATTACCAGCGGGCCGACCAGCCCCTCTGCGGCCGGAAGATTCACCGGAGCGTGCCGCCGCTACTGGCGCAGCTCGGTCAGGACCACCGTCAGGGTGATCCGCCGCCCGCCGCGGACGACCTGCACCTGCACCCGATCCCCCGGCCGCCTCTCGAAGAGGGTGCGCCGCAGGTCGTTGATCCCCCGGATGGTCTGCCCGTTGATGCCCACGATGATGTCATTGGGCATCATGCCTGCGGTGGCCGCGGGGCTGCCCGGGGGCACATCCCGCACGATCACCCCGTGGTCTGTGGGCAGGCCGTAGGAGCGCTGGATCAGCGGGTCGATCTCTCCGCCCAGGATGATCCCCAGCGCCGGCCGCACCACCCGCCCGGTCTGGATCAGCTGGTTCATGATGGTCACGGCGATGTCCACGGGGATGGCGAAGCCGATGCCCTGGGCGTCGCGGACGATGGCGGTGTTAATGCCAATGAGCCGCCCCGCACTATCCACCAGCGCGCCCCCGCTGTTGCCCGGGTTGATGGCCGCGTCGGTCTGGATCAGGTTGTCCACCACAAAGTCGGGACTGATCTGGATGCTCCGATTGAGGGCGCTGATCACCCCCACCGTCACGCTGCTGCCCAGGCCGAAGGGGTTGCCGATGGCGATGGCCATCTGCCCCACCTTGAGGCTGCCGCTGGTCCCCAGCTCTGCCACGGGCAGGGCGCGGTCGCTCTCCACCTTGATCACGGCCAGATCGGTGAAGCGGTCGGCGCCGACCACGCGCCCGGGCAGCTTCTTCCCGGTGAGCAGGGTCACGGTGATTTCCTGCGCTCCCTGAATGACGTGGAAGTTGGTGAGAATGAGCCCGTCGCTTCGCACGATGACCCCCGATCCCGCCCCCTCCTGGGGGAAGATGCCGAAGAAGGTCTGCACCTGGGCCTGGGTGGTGATGTTCACCACCGCCGGGCGCACCTTCTCTACGGCCTTGATCACCGCCGACTCCTCGGTCTCCACCGCCCGCGGTACCGTCAGAGTGGGGCCCTGCAGGGGCCCGGGGGTGGGCGGGACAGCGGTCGGCGGCGGCAGCGAGGGCGCACTGCTGAGGCGGGGGAGGTAGCGCGGCAGGTAGGTGTTGCCCAGCGCCGCGCCCAGGATCAGGGAGAGCAGCACCACGAAGACGATGGTGGAGAACCCCGGAGGCATGCGCCGGGATGGGCCAACGCTCACGGTGACCTCCTTACAACCGGATTGCAGCGCGCCTCCATTATAATCCGTCGCCTCATAGCGCGACGCGCCGCCCGACCTGCCTCCGGTGGTATAATGCTGCGGACAGCATCATGTCACCATGGTTGCGCCGGCCAAAGTACACCTCGCTGCAGCGCCGGGAGATGCCCAGCGGGCTGTGGGCCAGGTGCCCCCGCTGCAAGCGTCTCATCTACCAGAAGGAACTGGAGCGCAACCTGCAGGTCTGTCCCCGCTGCGGCCATCATCACCGCCTCTCCGCCCCCCAGCGCCTGGCCATCACCCTGGACCCGGGAAGCTTCGTGGAATTTGACGCCGGGCTGACCTCCGTTGATCCCCTGGGGTTCGTCGGCTACGCGGAGAAGCTGGAGGAAGCCCGCCGCCGCACCGGCCGTGCGGAGGCGGCGCTTTGCGGCATGGGCACCGTGCATGGGTTCCGTACGGTGGTCGCAGTGCTGGACTTCCCCTTCATGGGCGGGTCCATGGGCTCGGTGGTGGGCGAGAAGGTGGCTCGCGCCGCCGAGCGGGCGCTGCAGCACGGTCTGCCGCTGGTCACTTTTTCCGCCTCCGGAGGGGCGCGCATGCAGGAGGGGGCGCTGGCGCTGATGCAGCTGGCCAAGACCAGTGCCGCCGTGGCCCGGCTGCACCAGGAGCGACTGCCCTACATCTCGGTGATGTGCGACCCCACCACCGGGGGGGTGACCGCGTCCTTCGCCTTCCTGGGCGACCTGATCCTGGCCGAGCCCGGAGCGCTCATCGGGTTTGCCGGGCGGCGGGTGATCGAGCAGACCATCGGGCGCCGTCTGCCCGAGACCTTCCAGACGGCGGAGTTCTGCCTGGAGCACGGGCTGATCGACATGATTGTCCCCCGCGAGCAGATGCGTCCCCTGCTGGGGCGGCTACTCCGCTTCTTTGGGGCACCGCGCGTCGGCCAGGCCGAGCCGGCGTAGATCATGGCCGCCGAGCCGCTGCCGATCCCTCAGGGCCTGCCCGCCACCTCCCGCCTCTCGCCATGGGAGATCGTGCAGCTGGCGCGCCACCCGCAGCGGCCCAAAGGCCCCGACTTCATCCACGGGCTGGTCACCGACTTCGTGGAGGTGCACGGGGACCGCCTCTTCCGCGACGACCCGGCACTGCTGGCCGGCCTGGGCTGGTTCGAGGAGCAGCCGGTGGTGGCGGTGGGACCGTACAAGGGGCGCGACACCCGGGAGAACCTGGCGCACAACTTCGGCATGCCCAACCCCGAGGGCTACCGCAAGGCGCTGCGGGTGATGAAGCTGGCGGAGAAGTACGCCTACCCTGTGCTCTCCTTCGTGGACACGCCCGCCGCCTTTCCCGGGGACGAGGCGGAGGAACGGGGACAGGCCCAGGCCATCGCCCGCAACATCATGGAGATGAGCACCCTGCGCACCCCCATCGTGGTGGTGATCACCGGCGAGGGGGGCAGCGGGGGAGCGCTGGCCCTGGGCGTGGGGGACGTGGTGCTGATGCTGCAGCACGCCATCTACACGGTCATCCCCCCGGAGGGGTGCGCGGCCATCCTCTGGCGCGACGCCTCGCGGGCCCGGGAGGCAGCGGAAGCGCTGCGGCTGACGGCGGAGGACCTGGCCGCGCTGGGCGTCATCGACGAAATCATCCCCGAGCCGAAGGACGGGGCGCACCGCGACCCGGACGCTGCCGTGGCGGCGGTGCGGGAACCGCTGCGCCGGCACCTCAGGGCGCTGCGGGATATTCCCCCGGAGCGGCTGCCGGCCCTGCGCTACGAACGGTACCGGCGGATGGGACGGCAAGTGGAGAGCCTCTCCCGCGGCTAG
Source organism: Armatimonadota bacterium (assembly GCA_031459715.1). Taxonomy (NCBI): domain Bacteria; kingdom Bacillati; phylum Candidatus Sysuimicrobiota; class Candidatus Sysuimicrobiia; order Candidatus Sysuimicrobiales; family Candidatus Humicultoraceae; genus Candidatus Humicultor; species Candidatus Humicultor tengchongensis. The sequence continues at coordinate 134,113 of JAVKIA010000004.1, forward strand.
GAGCCTGCCCGAGAACTGTGGCAGAGTAGGGGGCGGGTGAGGTGCCAATGGAGCACAGCTTCGACCTGGAGGAGATCCGCGCGCTTTTGCAGATCGCCGCCGAGGCAGACATCACGGAGCTCACCGTGGAGTCGCCGCGGTTGAAGGTGACCATCAAGAAGGCGGCGGGACGGACGGAGGTCCCCACTCCCTCTGCGGCCCGCCCGCCGCGGCCAGCCTCGCCCGAGCCGCCCGCTCCCGCGCTCTCCCCGGCGGGGACGGCCGTCTCCGAGGAGGAGCTGGCTGCGGCGGGGGAAGTCGTGCCCGATCATCTCAAGACCATCACCGCCCCCATGGTGGGAACCTTCTACCGCGCCCCTTCCCCCGACGCGCCGCCGTTCATCCGGGAGGGGGATGTGGTGCAGGCCGGGCAGACCGTCTGCATCATCGAGGCCATGAAGCTCTTCAACGAGATCCAGAGCGAGGTGAGCGGCCGGGTGGTGCGTATCCTCTCGGAGAACGGCGCCCCGGTGGAGTATGGCCAGCCTCTGGTGCTGCTTGAGCCGCTGCCCTGAGCCAAGCGTGTTGACCAAGGTGCTCATGGCCGACCCCATCCCTCACATTCGCTCAGGGAATGTGCGGGAACCCCGGGGCTGATGTTCAACAAGGTGCTCATCGCCAACCGGGGCGAGATCGCCGTGCGCATCATCCGTGCATGCCGCGAGCTGGGCCTCCGCACCGTCGCTGTGTACTCGGAGGCGGACCGTAACGCGCTGCACGTCAGGCTGGCCGACGAGGCCTTCTGCATCGGTCCGCCGCCGGCCGCGGAATCCTACCTGAATATCCCCAACATCCTGAGCACGGCGGAGATCCTGGGGGTGGACGCCATCCACCCCGGCTACGGGTTCCTGGCAGAGAACGCCCAGTTCGCCGAGATCTGCGCCGACCTGAAGATCGCCTTCATCGGGCCCGGCGCCGACGCTATTCGCAGGATGGGGGACAAGGCCCAGGCACGGCAGGTGATGCAGAAGGCCGGGGTCCCCGTGGTGCCGGGCAGCGAGGGGCCGGTGGATGGGGAGCGGCAGGTCCTGGAGCTCGCCAGGACCATCGGCTTCCCTCTGCTGCTCAAGGCCTCCGCCGGCGGGGGCGGCCGGGGCATGCGCGTGGTCCACTCGCGAGAAGACCTGCGCGCGGCGCTGCAGGTGGCGCAGCGGGAGGCGGAGGCCGCCTTCGGCGACGGGAAGCTGTACGTGGAGAAGTACGTGGACGAGCCGCGGCACGTAGAGGTGCAGATCCTGGCGGATGGGCACGGCGGGCTGATCCACCTGGGTGCACGGGACTGCTCGGTGCAGCGGCGGCACCAGAAGCTCCTGGAGGAGTCCCCGCCGCCGCGGCTGCGGGAGAAGACGCTGGAGCGCCTGGCCCGGGCGGCGCTGCGGGCGGCGCAGGCCATCCACTACGTCAACGCGGGGACGGTGGAGTTTCTGGTGGACAAGCAGGAAAACATCTACTTCATGGAGATGAACACCCGCCTGCAGGTGGAGCACCCGGTGACGGAGATGGTGACGGGGGTGGACCTGGTCAAGGAGCAGATCCGCATCGCCGCGGGCGAACGACTGTCACTCTCGCAGCGGGAGGTGGCCTTCAGCGGCCACGCCATCGAGTGCCGGATCAACGCCGAGGACCCCCGGCACGACTTCCGCCCTTCGCCCGGCCCGCTGGCGTCGTTCATCCCGCCCGGGGGACCGGGCGTCCGCGTGGACACCCACTGCTTCCCCAGGTACGTGGTGCCGCCGCACTACGACTCGTTGC